>NZ_JBYCLC010000400.1:0-2696 GCF_057473685.1 Mycobacterium sp. TH-M116
ATACCGCTCCTCCGATGCTCGTCGGTGTTGTGGCACTGCCGCTCCTCGCTTCACTGAGTGCGCTGCTGGCCGGTTCCCGATCCCCCCGCCTCGTGGGCAGAATCGGGGCCTCGGCCGCCGGTATGGGATTCGTCGGCGCAGTCATGCTCGGGCTTGACGTGACCGCCCACGGTTCCGTGTCGGCCACGGTGGGCGCCGATCACGGCACCCGACTATTCGAGCTGGAAGCCAACAGGCTCAGCGCTCTGCTGCTGGTGCTGGTCTACGGGGTGAGCACGGTGGTCCAGGGCTTCGCTTTGCGATACCTTGCGCGTGACACACGCTCGCGTTGGTTCGTGGCCGGCAGCGGCCTGCTCACCAGCGCATCCGCCGGCCTGATGACTGCCGGAACCCTGGTCGGGCTGGCCCTCAGCTGGACGTCGGCAGGTATCGCGCTGTGCCTGCTGCTGGCCACCTATTGGGAGCTGCCCGCCGCACGAGAGGGAGTGCGGCGCACCGCAACGGCATTCCTGCTCGGCGACCTCGCGCTGTGGCTGGCTGTCGGCCTACTCACCGCCAAGCGGGGCAGTGTCAGGCTGTCAACTCTGAGCCACAACGGAATCGAGCAATCGCCACTTCTGCTGGCGGCGGCCGCACTGATCGTCGTGGCAGCATTGTCACGCTCGGCCCAAATTCCGTTCCAGCGCTGGCTGCCTGCGACCCTGGCCGCACCGACACCCGTCTCAGCGCTACTGCACGCCGGTGTCGTCAACGCCGGCGGTGTACTACTGGTCCGACTCGCCCCCATCGTCAGCGGATCTCCCGTCGCCATGGCGCTGGCATTCGGCGCCGGCCTGCTGAGCATGGTCTACGGCGGCGTAATCATGCTCACCAGGCCAGACGTCAAGGGGTCATTGGTGTACTCGACGATGGCACAGATGGGATTCATGATCCTGACGTGCGGCTTGGGACTGTCCGCCGCGGCGGTGTTCCATTTGGTGGGCCACGGCTTCTACAAGGCCACTTTGTTCCTGTCGTCCGGTTCGGCGATAGCCAGGCGCCGTCAAAAGGCTTCCAGGCCAACCGCCCCGGCCCTGACCGCGGCACGGCAGACGGCAATCCGGCTCGCGGCGATGCTCCTGTCCGCCGCTGTGCTGTACGCGGCCGCCAACATCGTGCGCGTTCCTGACGTCGAACACGGTTCGGCTGAAGCACTGCTGGTGTTCACCTGGGCGGCCGCGGCGGCGGCGTTGACCGGCTGGCTGACCCGAGTCCCAAGCGCGAGAGCTGCCCTCCTCGGCGTCGCGGCGTTGCTCGTGGCGGCGCTCGGGTATGTGGCGCTGATGGGTGCGGTGACCGGATTCCTGGCTCCCGACCTGCCCGCGGTCACCGTGCCCGCTGGCGCGTCTCCCGGCCTCGCCGCGGTGGCCGTCACCCTGGGCGGGCTGACGCTGCTGCGCCAGGCGCCGCCCGGCGGTCGCACTGGTCGGTTTCAGCGTGCCTTGTACACGAAAGCATTTGTAGCAGGACAGATTCCGATGACAACGACAGGAGCGCTCCGGTGACTACGGGGGCAGAACACGTCTCGATGGAAACCCGCCGCGCGCGGCTGCGCAGTGAGGTCAACCTCGCCGCCCGCGTCATCCCCACGCACTACCCGCTGGAGACGTTCATTGCGGTCAACCCCCTGGCGGGGCTGGAATCGATGCCCTTCGAGCAGGCGGTCCGGCGCGCCGGCGATCTCTACGGTGTTCGGGGCGTGCTGGACGAGACCACCTACCGCGATCTCTACCGTCGCGGGCGGATCACCGACGCCGACCTGGATTCGGTGCTGCGGCAGCGTTACCCGGCGCTGCTCAACGGAGAGCCCGTCCGGATGGGGGACCGCTCGGTTACGCCCGCGGAATTGCTGCGCGCCGACCTTCTGCACGGCGAACCCGCCGCGGCACCCGAGCGACGCAGCATGACCCGCAGCGAGAAGGCCGCACCACGGATTGCTCAGCAGGTCGACGACCAAACCGCGAAATGGTGCACGGCGTACTTTGGTTCCTCTGCGGCGGGCTGGGGGATGCCCGGGCAGCGGGACGGTTTCTACCACGCTTGGCGGGAACTGGCCGCCGGGGATCACACGCTGAGCAGGAGCATCCGGGCGGCGCTGCGCAAGGTGGCCGACCGAGCCGACGATGCGGCTTTGCAGGCTCTGCAACAGTTGACCGTCGCCGACGACGAACGGATCACCTACCTGCAGGCGCACCTGACCCGACTTCCGGGCTGGGCCGCCCACGTCCGTTGGGCCGCCGACCGCACGACCGGTATGGACCTGCTGGACTACCTCGCGATGCGGCTGATTTACGAGGCGGTGTTGTTGTCGCACAGCGGCTCTGCGCCGGGTCCCGAGTCTGGCGGCGCCGTCGATCAACCGGTTCCCTCAGCCCGGGAACGGGCCGGCGCGCTGGCCCGAATTCACGGGTTGGACGAGGTCGACGACGCCGAGATCGGCGCGGCGGCGAGGGTGTTGTCGGCGTTGCCCGTCACCGCGCGGACCATGGTCTGGCAGCAGGCTTACGAGGGTAACTACCGCGATGCGTTGCTGCAGACGTTGGCGTGCAACGCGCCGACACCAAGACGTGGGCGCGCGCAAGCCCAGCTCGTGTGCTGCATCGACACCCGGTCCGAGGGGCTGCGTCGCCACGTGGAATCCCTGGGGGCATACGACA
>NZ_JBYCLC010000401.1:0-13109 GCF_057473685.1 Mycobacterium sp. TH-M116
CGACGACCCGGTGTGCTCCGACGGGCTCAACTTCGCCGCCCACAACACCTACACCGACGACATCAGCATGATCGACAAAGGCGCCGCCTTCGCCGCCGGCCGCATCAACGGCACCCCCACCCCCCAGGCACCCGCACCGGTAGGCGGCTCCGGCGGCAACTTCGGCACCTGACACCAACTCACGGCCCTTCCCCGGAACACATGACAGCGTGCCGCTCGTTCGTCGAGCAGATGACCGTCAGCCCCAACGACACGGACCGGGTCGGCCGCCGCAACGCCGAGCGGCCCCTGTGAGCCGGCGGCCGATGGCGCCGACGATCGGTGCCCGCCTGCAGCGCCGCGAGGATCCGCCGTTGGTGCGCGGGGCCGGCACCTACGTCGGGGACCTGCGCGTGCCCGGCTGTCTGGAGGCGGCGTTCGTCCGCAGCGACGTCGCACATGGCGTGCTCACCGCCGTGGACCTGGCGCCCGCCCGACGACTGCCGGATGTGGCCGGCGCCTGGTCCCACGCCGACCTGCCGTCCCTCCCCGACACTCCGCCGATGCTGGATCCGGAGTCCGTGCGCGGGCGACCCTGGCCGGCCCTGGCCAGCGGGCGGGTGCGCTACGTCGGCGAACCCCTGGCGATCGTCGTCGCCGCCGACCGCTACCTGGCGGAGGACGCCCGGGACGCCACACGGGTCGACATCGCGCCGCTACCGGTCCTGCTCGACCCGACCGAGGCCGCCGGCAGCGCGGTGCGGCTGTTCCCCGGCTCCGACAATGTGGCGCTGCAGCGCGACTTCGGCGAGCCGATCGAGGACGCGGTGTGGTGCGACGCGGCCGTGGTGGTCGAGGCCGCCTACCGCCAACAGTTGCTCGCCCACACCTATCTGGAGGCCCGGGCGATCCTGGTGAACCCCCGCCCCGACGGCGGCATGGCGGTCTGGGCCTCGCACCAGGCGCCCCACCGGCTGCGCGCCGACCTGGCCGGCGCGTTCGGGTTGCGGCCCGATCAGGTTCGCGTCGTCGTGCCCGACGTGGGCGGGGCCTTCGGCGGGAAAAGCGAGACCTGGCCCGAATACCTGGCGGTGGTGGCGGCGGCGCGGCAGCTGGGTCGGCCGGTGCGGTGGTCAGAGGACCGTGCCGAGGCCCTGACCGGTCCCCCGCACGGGCGCGGCCAGAACCAGCGCGTCCGCATGGCCGCCGACGCCGACGGCCGCATCCTGGCCTACGAGTTGCACATCGACGCCGACGTGGGTGCCTACCCGCACACCGGCGCGATCGTGCCGATGATCTCCGCGATGATCGCAACCGGCGCCTACGCGATTCCCCGCGTGCACGTGCGCGCCCGCTCGGTCGTCACCAACACCGCGCCGACCGCCCCCTACCGGGGCGCCGGAAGACCGGAGGCCGCGTCGGCGATCGAGCGGACCGTCGAGCTGCTGGCCCGGCGGCTCGGCACGGACCCGGCGGACCTTCGACGGCGTAATTTCATTGCGCCGCAAGACTTTCCCTACGCCACCCCGACCGGCTTCACCTACGACAGCGGTGACTACGCAGGCGCCCTGGAGGCCGTGCTGCACGACCTGGACTACGCAGGGTGGCGCGCCGAACAGGCCGGCCGCCGCGACACCGGCGGGCGCCCGATCGGCATCGGCCTGTGCACCTACGTCGAACGCTCCGGCGTCGGTGCGGAATTCGGTGCCGTCGAGGCGTGCCCGGACGGGACATTCGTGGCGCTGTCGGGGTGCTGCGCCACCGGTCAGGGCCACGAGACGTCGTTCCCGCAGGTCGTCGCCGCCGTGCTCGACGTGGACGTCGACCGCGTGCGGCTGGTCGAACGCGACACCGCCGTGGTCCCGCACGGCACCGGTTCGTTCGCCAGCCGGTCGATGCAGATCGGTGGCGCCGCGCTATACCGGGCGGCCGGTGACCTCATCGACACAGCCCGGCATCGGGCGGCCGAGAAATGGGCGCTGCCCGTCGACGACGTCGGGTACGGCGGCGGTGAGCTGGTCGCCGGGGACAGGCGGATGACGCTGGGCGAGCTGGCCGGGGCGGGACAGCTGCGCGCCGACGTGACCACCGCGACGCCGGAGGCGTTCCCGTTCGGCGCCTACGCCGCGGTGGTGGAGATCGATCCGGACCTCGGCGACATCACGGTGCTGCGGATCGCCGCGGTGGACGACTGCGGCGTCGCGGTCAACCCGATGATCGTCGACGGCCAAAGCTACGGCTCGGCCGTGCAGGGCCTCGGTCAGGCGCTCTACGAGGACGTGCGCTACGAACCCGACGGGACCCCCGCCGCCCGCAGCCTGCTCGACTACCTGATCCCCACGGTCTCGGAGCTGCCGTCGCTGCACTTCGCAGCGACGTGCACCCCGAATCCGAACACGCCGCTGGGCGCCAAGGGCGCCGGTGAGGCGGGGTGCATCGGGGTGCCCCCGGCGATCGTCAACGCCGTCGCCGACGCGCTCGGCCTCGACGACCGGTCGGCGCTGCAGATGCCGCTGACCCCGTACACCTGCTGGAGGGCAGCACAGTGAAGCCCGCGCCGTTCGACTACGTCGCCGCGCAGAGCCCCCAGGACGCGGTGGCCGCGCTCGCCGACGGCGACACCTGCGTGCTGGCGGGCGGCCAGAGCCTGGTGCTCGAGATGAACTTCCGAACCGCGCGGCCGCGGCGGCTCGTCGACATCAACGGGGTCGCCGGCTTCGGCGAACTGACCCTCGAACCGGTTGCCTTGCGGGTCGGCCCGCTGGTCCGGCATCGCGCCTTCGAGTTCGACGCGGTGCCCGGCCCCCTGGGCACGCTGTTGCGGCGGGTCGCCCGCCACATCGGCCATCCGCCCATCCGCGCCCGCGGCACGATGGCGGGCAGCCTCGCCTACGCCCACCCGGCGGCCGAATGGCCCGCGGTCGCCACCGCGCTGGACGCCGAGATCGAGCTGCGCGGCCCCGGCGGGAGTCGCGTCGTGCGGGCCGGCGCATTCTTCACCGGCCCGTTCCGCACTGCCCGGCGCCCCGACGAGCTGCTCGCCGAGGTGCGCCTGCCGCTGCTGCCGGCCGGGACTGCCGTGGGCTTCGTCGAACACCGGCGGACACAGGCCGGCTTCGCGCAGCTCGCGGCGCTGGCCGCGGTCACCGTCGTCGACGGCCGGGTCGTGGCCGCGTCGGTGGGATTGGTCAACGCGGCCGACCGCCCGGTGCGCGCCACCGCGGCCGAGGCGGCGCTGACCGGCCGGGCGCTCGACGACGACGCCATCGCCGAGGCCGCCCGGGCCGCCGCCGACCACGACGCCGACCCGCGCCCCCAGCCGTACGCCGACATCGCCTACCAGCGTCACGCCGTGGGCGTGCTCACCCGGCGCGCACTCACCCAGGCCCGAGACGGGGCGTGAAGGCGTGCGAATAACATTGCGGGTCAACGGGGTTGACTACGTGATCGAGGTGCCGCCGCGCCGGACTCTGGCCGATGCGCTGCGGGAGGAGTGTGGGCTGACCGGGACCCACCTGGGCTGCGAACACGGCGTCTGCGGGGCCTGCACGGTGTTGGTGGACGGCGAGGCGGTGCGCTCATGCCTGATGTTCGCCGTTCAGTGCGACGGCCGGGAGGTCCGCACCGTGGAGGGCCTCGCCGCGCCCGACGGCTCCGACCACCCGCTGCAGGCGGCGTTCTCGGCCGAGCATGCGCTGCAGTGCGGCTTTTGCACCCCGGGCTTTCTGATGCTGGCCGCGGGCGCGCTCGAAAACGACCCGGGCATCGCCGAGGACCCGGAGCGGCTGCGGGAGTTGCTCACCTCCAACCTGTGCCGCTGCACCGGTTACGAGGCGATAAGGCGTGCCGTCGTCAGGGCCGCCCGAGGGGGCTCGTCGCAGCGCGACCGCCAGCAGTAGCGGCACGAACATCGCGGTGGTGGCGGGGGAGGCACCGACCAGATCGCAGCCGATCGTGAAGGCCACCACGGGTTTCACCGGCACACGCGAGCCTACTCTGACGTAATGGTAGGGTTTGGGGCCGGCAGGGAGCCGCCTCAGTCCCGGTGGAGTCCGCCGGGCCGGCAGGGGCCGTAAGCACCTCTTGCGGCGGACTCGGCGGAACCCAGAAACGGAGATCTGCTTGACGAACATCGCCGTGCGCGACGAGCGCCGAGAGCGAGAGTTCCTGGCCCAGACGGTGGAGCTGCTGACTGCCGAGCTGGAACGCCTCACCGACTCCGTTGACACGTCTGCCAGAACCATCCGCGAGCATAAGGAACACCTGTGGGTCGCCCGGCGCGACATGGACTTTGCCGAGAAGGCCACGTTCCGGCAAGACATCAATATGGAGGTGGCCCTCGGTCAGCGGGCGGTTCTCACCCGGGAACGGGTCAAGCGGCTTCTCGACACCCCTTACTTCGGCCGGGTCGATTTCCGCGCCGACGGCGATACCGACGCCAGTCCGTACTACGTCGGCGTACACCATTTCTTCGACCCAGAGACCCACGAGGTCCGGATCCACGACTGGCGGGCTCCCCTGTCCAGTCTCTTCTATGACTTCGAAATGGGCGCAGCATCTTTCGAGGCCCCCGAGGGCACCAAACGCGGCGAAATCATCGGCAAGCGCCAGTACAAGATCCGCGGCGGGCGCTTGGAGTACATGTTCGAAAGCGCGCTGAACATCGGTGACGATGTCCTGCAGCGGGAGTTGAGTCAGTCCACGGACGACAAGATGCACAATATCGTCGCGACGATTCAGCGCGAGCAGAACGCATTGATCCGCAACGAGACCGCCGAGGTGCTGATCCTTCAAGGGGTGGCGGGCTCGGGGAAAACGTCGATCGCCTTGCACCGGGTCGCATTCCTGCTCTACCGCTTCAAAGACACGCTGTCGTCCGACAACGTCATGATCCTCTCACCGAACAAGGTTTTCGGCGACTACATCGCCAACGTGCTGCCCGAGTTGGGTGAGGAGCAGGTCGCCGAGATCGACTTCGACAGGATCGCCGGTACATTCCTGGCCAGCGTCACTGACTACGAGACGTTCAGCGAACAGGTGGTCAACCTGCTGGACCACGTCGACGACGCCGCGGCCGAACGGATCCGGTACAAGTCCACATCCGATTTCGTCGCCTCCCTCGACGAGTGGATCGACTCGTGCACAAATGATTTCGCGCCCGCGGAAATCAAGCAGGGGACCAATCGGCTGTCCGTCGAGTGGGTCTCCGCGACGTTCGATGAGTGGCACACGCTTCCGGTCTTCGCGCGGCTTGACCGCGTGACCAACACCGCGGTGCAGGTACTCAGGAGCCAGGTGCTGGACAGGGGCCGTACGTGGTCGGCCGCCGACACCAACGGTGTCCGCAAGCAGGTTCGTGCGATGTTCCCGTACAAGAGCGCACTGAGCATTTACCGGGGCTTCTTCGCCTTCTCCTCCCGCCGTGGCCTGTTCAAACCGATGGGACGCAGGAAGATCGAGCACAGCGACGTGTTCCCGCTGGTGTACACGATGATCAAGACGAACCGACTCGAGAATTACGGCCACATCCGTCACCTCATTGTCGACGAAATGCAGGACTACACACCGATCCAGTACGCGGTGTTGCGAAACCTGTTCTCGTGCAAGATGACCATACTGGGTGACTCGAACCAGTCGGTGAACCCGTTCAGCTCTTCGTCACTGCCGGTAATTCGCGGCGTCTTCCCGGGGGCCGACTGCTTGGAGCTGTGCAAGAGCTATCGCTCCACCATCGAGATCACCGATTTCGCGCAGAACATCTCCCGGAACGACATGCTCGTCCCGGTCGAGCGGCACGGCCTACCACCCCAGCTGATCGCTTGCCAAGACCGGCACAACCAGCGGGCGGAGATGCTGTCTTTGATCGGTCGGCACAAAAACGGCGATCACCATTCCCTGGGCATCGTTTGCAAAACGGTCACGCAGGCGGAAGCGTGGCATCGCGCGCTGACCGAGGCCGGTGTCGAGCTGACCCTCCTGGACTACGAGAGCACCGCGTTCGCCGGCGGCATCGTTATCACCTCTGCACACCTCGCCAAGGGACTGGAGTTCGACGCGGTGATCGTCCCGCAGGTGGACGACGACAATTACGCGAGCGAGATGGACCGGTGCATGCTCTACATCGCCTGCACCCGGGCCATGCACGAACTGCACCTGACCCACGATGGAGCTCCCTCGCGCTTCTTGCGCTTCACCCGCGATCCAGAAGGTTCCGCGCTCGCGCAGGCCGGGTGATCCTCCCGTCCGAAGCCGCGGTCGCTAACGCCGATTCCGGTGGCGGCGCCGCGGACTGTCCGGGCGCCCCCTTCGCCCTCGGCTGAGGAAGGGGACGCAGCTGCAAACCGCGGCAGTGCGAGAGCCAGGCCGCGCCAATCAGCCCTTGGCGAGGGTGAACTGTGCGATGTCGGTGTAGCCCTCACGGAAAAGGTCGGCGCAACCGGTCAGGTACTTCATGTAGCGGTCGTAGACCTCCTGGGACTGGATCGCGATGGCCTCGTCGCGGTGCGACTCGAGCGCGCCCGCCCACGTGTCCAGGGTGCGGGCGTAGTGCAGGCGCAGCTGCTGGACCCGCGTGACGGCGAATCCCGCGGCACCCGCGTGGAGCTTGACGGTCTTGGCGTTGGGCAGGTCCCCGCCCGGGAAGATCTCGTCCATGATGAACTTCATGAACCGGATCTTGGTCATGGTGAGGGGCAGTCCGCGCTCGGCGAACTCCTCGTTGCTGGGCTTGATGATGGTGTGCAGCAGCATCACGCCGCCGGCGGGCAGCGCCTCGTAGGCCATCGTGAAGAAGTCGGTGTAGCGGTCGCGCCCGAAGTGCTCGAAGGCACCGATCGACACGATCCGGTCCACTTTGCCGCCGAATTGCTCCCAACCCTGCAGGAGTACCTGCTTGCTGCGCGCCGAGGGATGCTTGTCGAGGCGTTGTTGCACGTGCGCCCGCTGGTTGCGGCTCAGGGTCAGGCCGATCACGTTGACGTCGTAGCGCTCGAGCGCGCGGATGATCGTGGTGCCCCAACCGCAGCCCACGTCGAGCAGCGTCATGCCGGGCTCCAGCCCCAGCTTGCCCAGCGACAGGTCGATCTTGGCGAGCTGCGCCTGTTCCAGGGTCATGTCGTCGCGCTCGAAGTAGGCGCAGCTGTAGGTCTGGGTCGGATCCAGGAACAACCGGTAGAACTCGTCGGAGAGGTCGTAGTGGGCCTGCACGTCCTCGAAATGCGGTTCCAAGCCGGCGGTTTCGTTACGTTCTTCGGGCAACTGACACCTCGGATTTCGTATCGGGTACCGCGGCGTGCGGTCGACACGGACCGACGCGCTGTCGTGCTATTGTATCTGGCCGATTCGCCTGGGACCCCAGGCTGGCGACGGGGTGGCCGGAGCGGCGGTTGCCGCGACCCTGGCGCGCGACCCCGCTCTTGAACGGGAAGCGCTTCCTCTCGATGTTTCCTGGTTGGCGGGCATGGGGAACCTCTAGCAGCGACCCGTGCTGATCCCCGATTCAGGAGCAGACTTCTTCGTGCCTGAAGCGATCCGACTCGAACCGGTAAGCCACGTGGCCGTCAATGCCGCCTGGGTGGCCGGCGCCATGGCGGTCGCCTACGGCGTCGGGATGGCGCTGTCGTGGCTGTTGCAGCGCATCAAGGGCCGCAGCGCAGTCATCGACGACATCGACGAGCTGACGCGGGGTCCGGTGCGTGCGACCCTGATGATGATCGCGGCCAAAACCGCGGTACACCACGTGTTGCAACCGTCTTCGGCGTGGCGGGATGGCGTCGACCACCTACTGGTGATCGCGCTGATGACGACCAACACCTGGCTGTTCGCCAGCCTGATCCTGGTCGCCGAACGGCGCGCGATCGCAAGCTTCGCCGGTGGCGACAAGGCGATGACCGACGCCGACCGACGCCGCCGCAAGGTCCGGACCCAGATCACTCTGCTGCGCCGGCTGGTTGTCGCCCTGGTCGTGGTGTTCGGCCTCGCGTCGGTGCTGATGACCTTTCCGGCCTTCAGCAACATCGGCAAGACGCTGTTCGCGTCCGCCGGGCTGTTGTCCGTGGTGGCAGGCCTGGCCGCGCAGACGTCCCTGGGGGCGGCGTTGGCCGGGATCCAGATCTCCTTCTCCGATGCGATCCGCGTCGGCGATGTCGTGGTGGTCGAAGGCGAATGGGGCCGCATCGAAGAGATCACGCTGACCTACGTGGTCGTGCACATCTGGGATGAACGGCGGCTGGTGCTGCCGTGCACCTACTTCATCAAGACGCCGTTCCAGAACTGGACCCGCAACGCCACCGCGCTGCTGGGCACCATCCACGTCGATGTCGATTTCACCGTGCCGCTGGACGCCATGCGCGCCGAGTTGGACCGCCTGCTGCGCGCCGACGAACTCTGGGACGGCCGCTCCGGCGTACTGCAGGTCATCGATGCGGTGGACGGCTCGGTGCGGGTGCGCATCCTGGTCAGCGCCGCCGACGCGGGTTCGCTGTTCGACCTGCGATGCCATGTCCGCGAAGGCATGGTCACCTGGCTGCAGCGAACCCAGCCGGGGGCGTTGTTGCGCCACCGACTCGAACACGCCACCGCCCGTGCCCTGGAAGGGCCCGACGGCGCCCATGACGCGCCCATCCGAGAGCGCTGACGGCAAAAAGTTCGCCGATCATTCTGCAGCAGAACGTCTTCGGAGATCCGGTCGCCGAGCGGAAACGGCCGGGCAGCTCGGACCGCTGTCCTGTCGCGGCATCCCGCACGGTCAGCCGCAGCCGGGGCACCTGGAGACGGCGTTGCAGGATCTGCAACGCACGGAAAGCGGGAGAGAAGGGGTCAGGGCACCAGCATTGCCGAACGGGAGACACCGCTGGGCGGCGCCGGGCGGGTGGGCCCGGTGGCGTAGTCCAGGAGCACCGTGGTTCCGCTGGGCCGGGCACTGATGGTGCAGTGGTCGGCGACGCTGTGCATCAGCATGATGCCGCGCGACGCGCCGGGGTCGTCGGCTTTCCTGGGCCGCGGCCGCTGCCAGGTTCCGCGGTCGCTGACACACACGCTGATGCGCTGTGCGGTTAGATCGTGGCCAACCTCGAGCCGCATGGTGCCGATCGCGTCCTGACCGCAGTAGGCATGCTCGACGCAATTGGCCAGCGCCTCGTTGACACCCAGGATGATGTCCTCACGCACTTCCGCCGACAAACGCGCCATCTTCTGCAACCACCGCCGCACGGCCCGGCGCATTTGCGCCGCGGTCACCGCGTCCGCCGCGCCGGCGCAGACCAGTCTTCCGAGAGCGGCCGTCGGGGAGCGTCGGTCCATGTGCGTGACATACCCATTTCTGGACGGCGCGCTAACCTTGCAGGTCTCAGTTTGGTCACAGACGCGTGCAGGTTCGGGTTCGGCCGCACCACCACGAGACACCGAAGGTTGCCATGGAATTCCGCGTTTTCGTCGAGCCGCAGCAGGGCGCCCGTTACTCCGACCAGCTCGCCGTCGCCCGCGCCGCCGAGCAACTCGGCTTCGCGGCCTTCTTCCGCTCCGACCACTACGTGGCGATGAGCGGCGACGGTCTGCCCGGACCGACCGATTCCTGGGTGACGCTGGGCGCCCTCGCGCGCGAGACGTCGAGCATCCGGCTGGGCACCCTGGTGAGCTCCGCCACGTTCCGTTACCCGGGACCGCTGGCAGTCGCGGTAGCCCAGGTCGACGAGATGAGCGGCGGGCGCGTCGAACTGGGCCTGGGCAGCGGCTGGTTCGGGAAGGAACACCAGGCCTACGGCATCCCGTTCCCGCCGCTGCGGGAGCGCTTCGACCGGCTCGCCGAACAGCTGGCCATCGTCACCGGGTTGTGGACCGCCGAACCGGACACGACGTTCGACTACTCCGGCGAGTACTACCGGATCGCCGGTTCGCCGGCTCTGCCCAAGCCGGTCCAGCGTCCGCACCCGCCGATCGTGATCGGCGGCCTGGGCCCCAAACGCACCCCGCGACTGGCCGCGCGGTACGCGGCCGAGTTCAACGTGCCGTTCCAGCCGCTGAACGCCGCCCGAACGCAGTACGGGCGGGTGGCCGAGGCAGTCGCCGCGGCGGGCCGGCCGGCCGACTCGATCGTCTACTCGGCCGCGTTCGTGGTCGGCGCCGGACGCGACGACGCCGAGGCCGCCCGGCGCGCCGCCGCGATCGGCCGCGACGTCGACGAGCTGCGCTCCGAGAGCCCGCTGGCCGGCACGCCCGGCGAGATCGTCGAGAAGCTGGGGGCGTGGCACGACATCGGCGTGCGGCGCGTCTACGCCCAGCTGCTCGACCTCTCCGACCTGGAACACCTGGAGTTGTTGGCGGGCGCGGTCATCCCCCAGTTGCGCTGACCCGGCGCCCGCGGTGGTCGGGCGCCCCGCCGTCGCGACCGAGTGCAACAGCCCGGCGCGTTGAGCCCCGCCGCGGATCGGGAAGCCGACCGCGGCCGCGCGGTATATCAACTGGCTTGATATTCAATCAGGTTGCTTGATATAAAGGGTTCATGTCGCAACCAACTCGAGAAATGTTCGAATCCGCCTACCGGGGCGAGGCCCCGGAAATGGGTGAGGGCAACCGGCCGCCGTGGAGTATCGGCGAGCCGCAGCCCGAGATCGCGGCGCTCATCGCCGCCGGAAAGTTCCACGGCGACGTGCTCGACGCCGGCTGCGGTGAGGCGGCGGTGTCGCTGTACCTGGCCGAGCGCGGGTTCACCACGGTGGGCCTGGACCAGTCCCCCACCGCCATCGCCCTGGCCCGCGAGGAGGCCGCCCGCCGCGGCCTGAGCAACGCCACGTTCGAGGTCGCCGACATCAGCGCCTTCACCGGCCATGACGGCCGGTTCGGCACGATCGTCGACTCCACGCTGTTCCACTCGTTGCCGGTCGGGCTGCGCGCGGGCTACCAGCGCTCGATTGTGCGCGCGGCGGCGCCGGGCGCATCGTATTTCGTGCTGGCGTTCGACCGCGCGGGGATGCCGGCCGACGGTCCGGTCAACCCGGTCACCGAAGCCGAACTGCGCGAGGCGGTTTCCCCGTACTGGGTGGTCGACGAGATCCGGCCGGCACGCATCCACGCCAACCTGCCCGACAACGTGATGAAGAACCGCGAGTCGTTCGTCGTTGTCGACACCCGCGACGAGGGCAACGGCCGCAAGTCGATGCGGGCGTGGCTGCTGTCCGCGCACCTCGGGTAGCCGGCCCGCCCGATTGCCCGCCCCGAAAGCGGGTACCTGCCCGGAAGTAATCTCGTTACGGGGAAAGCAATGGCGGTGGAGCATGGTTGAACGTCGGGTGCGTATCGGAGTGGTGTTCCCCCAGACCGAGCTCGGCGGCGAGCCCGCGGCCGTGCGCGCCTACGGCCGGCGCGTCGAAGAGCTCGGGTTCACCCACATCCTGGCCTACGACCACGTGGTGGGTGCCGACCCGCGGGTGCACCGCGAATGGCAGGGCCCCTACGACATCGACTCGACGTTTCACGAGCCGTTCGTCATGTTCGGATACCTGGCCGCGGTGACATCGCTGGAGCTCGTGACCGGCATCATCATCCTGCCGCAGCGGCAGTCGGTGCTGGTGGCCAAGCAGGCCGCCGAAGTCGACCTGCTCACCGAGGGGCGCTTCCGGCTGGGAGTGGGTCTGGGCTGGAACGCCGTCGAGTACGAGGCCCTCGGCGAGAATTTCCGCGACCGCGGCAGGCGCTCGGAGGAACAGGTCGAGCTCATGCGCAGGCTGTGGACCGAACGCTCGGTCACGTTCTCGGGGAAGTACCACACCGTGACCGCGGCGGGGCTGGCCCCGCCGCCCACCCAACGGCCGATCCCGGTGTGGTTCGGCGCGGCCTCCGACCGCGCCTATGAACGCGCCGGGCGCCTCGGTGACGGCTGGTTCCCGATGATGGAGCCCGGCCCCAAGCTCGACCGCGCACGCGAGCAGGTCAACGCCGCGGCGGCGGCCGCGGGCCGCGACGTCGGCACCCTCGGCATGGAGGGGCGGATCAGCTGGACCGGCGACCCGGACAAGGTCGCCACCGACCTCGAGGCATGGAAGGCCGCCGGCGCGACCCACGTCTCGGTGAACACGATGAACGCCGGCCTGGCGACCGTCGACGAGCACCTCGCGGTCCTCGAACGCGTCGCCGCCGACGTGCAGTAGCGCCGGCGCGCCCCGCGCACCGGTATGCTTATTACATCTAATTAGTTGATCGCTCGCGGAGAGAGGTTCATCGGATGAGTCGCACGGAGAATGACAGCTGGGATCTCGCGTCCAGCGTCGGCGCCACCGCCACGGCCGTCGCCGCATCGCGGGCGACGGCATCCCAAGGCCCGGACTCGCTGTTGAACGACCCCTGGGCCGACCCGCTGGTCCGCGCGGTGGGCATCGACACGTTCATCAAGCTCCTCGACGGCGCGATCCAGCGCACCGACGATCCCCTGCTCAACCGCCGGGCCATGAACGAACAGATCACCGTGCGCACCCGGTTCTTCGACAATTTCTTCATCCAGGCGGGCGGCTCCGGCATAAGGCAGGCGGTGATCCTGGCCTCCGGGCTCGACACCAGGGCTTACCGGCTGCCGTGGCAGGCGGGCACCGTGGTCTACGAGATCGACCAGCCCGCGGTGATCGAATTCAAGACGCAGACGCTGGCCGGGTTGGGCGCCGAGCCCGCCGCGCAGCGGCGCACCGTGGCGATCGACCTGCGCGACGACTGGCCGGCGGCGCTGCAAGCGGCCGGCTTCGACGCCGGGCAGCCCACGGCGTGGAGCGCCGAAGGCCTGCTGGTGTATCTGCCGCCCGAGGCGCAGGACCGCCTGTTCGACAACATCGCGGCGCTCTCGGCGGCGGGCAGCCTGATCGCCACCGAACACCTGGACCTGCGGCGCATCCCGTCGGACTGGGCACAGAAGCTCACCGAGCGGTCGCGGCGCCTGGGCTCCAACATCAACCTGGCGGAGTTGTTCTACACCGGCGACCGCAACACCGCCGCCGAGTACCTGGGCGGCCACGGCTGGCAGGTCGACATCCGAACGACCGAGCAGGCCTACGCCGAGAACGGCTTCGCGCTGCCGGACGACGACCTGGCGTCGTTCGGCGACGCGTCCGGCTACCTGACCGCGACCCTGGCCTGACACTCTCGACCGG
>NZ_JBYCLC010000402.1:0-2046 GCF_057473685.1 Mycobacterium sp. TH-M116
CACAACCGCGGAGCCAACGCGATCGTCGGGATGCGGTTCGACACCACCGAGATCGGCGACGGGCTGACCGAGATCTGCGCCTACGGCACGGCAGTGCGTGCGGTGCATGGATTACATCGGTCACAACGGTAAGCCGATCGTGGATCGGGTGTCGACCGGGGATGCGGCCCGGCGTGTCGAGGGTGTGACGCGCGTTCCTATATCGAAGGCGCTCGCGCATGAGGTGATCAGTCTTTCGTACGGTTTTTTCACGCCGTTGACCGGTTTCATGTCCCGGGCGCAGGTGGATGGGACGTTGAACGACATGGCGTTGCCGGATGGCACGTTGTGGAGCATCCCCATCGTGTTCGACATGTCGAACGAGGACATCACCAAGTTCGGGGTCACAGAGGGCTCCAGTGTGGTGTTGGAGTATCTGGGCGCCCCGATGGCGATCTTCGACGTCGCCGAGATCTACGCATACGACCATGAGCAGATGGCGCAAAAGACCTACGGCACCAGCGATCCGCGCCATCCCGGTGTCAAGAAGATGTTGGCATACCAGGACAGGTTCCTTGGCGGTGACATCACCCTGATCAACGAGCCGGTGTTCAACGAGCCGTTCAAGAGTTTCTGGTTGACCCCCAAGGCGCACCGCGAGGTGGCGCAGAAAAAGGGCTGGCAGCACGTTGTGGCCCATCAGACCCGCAACGTTCCCCACACCGGCCATGAGGCACTGATGAAACAGGCATGGTTCGCCGCGAACGAGGACCTGCCGGTCGACACGCTCAAGACGGGGGTCCTGGTCAACGCCATCATGGGGCAAAAGCGCGTCGGGGACTACATCGACGAGGCGATCCTGTTGGCGCAGAACGCGTTGCGCACCAGTGGATATTTCCGCGAAGACGTGCACATGGTCTCGTTCACGCTGTGGGACATGCGCTACGCGGGCCCGCGCGAGGCGCTGTTTCACGCCATCTTGAGAACGAACCTCGGCTGCTCGCACCACATGTTCGGCCGCGATCACGCAGGCGTCGGCGATTTCTACGGCCCCTACGATGCACAGAACCTCCTGACCCAATACCGCGACAAGCTCTCGCTCAAGCCGGTCTTTCTGCGCGAGAACTGGTTCAGCCCCGAGTGCGGGGACATCGAAAGTTCCTCCCTGTGCGGTTTTGACGACACCGCACAAAGTTTCAGCGGCAGTTTGATCAGAAGCATCCTGACCGACGAGGTCAAACCCACCCGGATGGTCATGCGCCCAGAAGTGTTCGACGTCGTCATGGACGCCGCCACACAACACGGAAAAGGCTCGCCCTTCGTCAACGACGAGTACCTCAAAGACCGCCTCCCGATCTTCACGCTGAACCAACTGGAAGGATTGCGCTGACGGGCGTCGTTAGGCTGACCCTGGTGTCGCACGCGGTGACCGACGCCATGGTGGCCGAGCGTTTCCCGGCCGACGAGCCGATCAACGCCCTCGGCTGGCGACAGCTCGAAGCGATGTCCGGCCTGGACACCCAAGGACTGGCCGGCACCAAGGTGCGCCAGCTCGCCGGGCCCGAACAGCGTGTCTACCAAACCGCCAAATTGCTGGGGTTGCAGGCCGCAACAGAGCCGAGGTTGGCCGACCTGGATTGCGGGTGGTGGCGCGGCAAGGCGCTTTGGGATGTCCGCCCCGCCGACCTGGAGCAGTGGCTCACCGAACCGGCCCGCGCGCCGCACGGGGGCGAGTCGATCCTC
Source organism: Mycobacterium sp. TH-M116 (assembly GCF_057473685.1). Taxonomy (NCBI): domain Bacteria; kingdom Bacillati; phylum Actinomycetota; class Actinomycetes; order Mycobacteriales; family Mycobacteriaceae; genus Mycobacterium; species Mycobacterium sp. TH-M116. The sequence goes on from NZ_JBYCLC010000402.1 coordinate 1,723, forward strand.
GAGCTGATCGACCGGGTGGGCGACTGGCTGGAGTCAGTGGAACAGGGTCCGCCTGGTGATCCGTCGCGGACGGTGGCGGTGACCCACCCGGCAGTGGTTCGCGCGGCGATCCTGCTGGCCCTTGACGTTCCCCCGACATCGTTTTGGCGGATAGACGTCGCGCCGCTCAGCCGCATCGTCTTGCACTGCCGGAAGGGCCGCTGGCGGCTACGGCTGTAACCGGTCAGCGCGGGGCGATCAACGCGAACACCTGTTTGGCGATGGTCAGCATCCACCCGGTCACGGTCGGCCCGTGGTCGCGGGGCCAGTTCAGCTGAAAGCTGA
>NZ_JBYCLC010000403.1:0-7872 GCF_057473685.1 Mycobacterium sp. TH-M116
AGGCTGAACATCAGCCCGGCCGACGGGCCCCCGATGTTGGCCAGGTTGAACGTCACCTCGAACGGCGCCCACGGCGCATCGAGCACGGCAACGCCCAAGAAACCGTAGTCGCGGTCCTTGTTGGCGCCCAGGGTGATCTGCGCCACGCCGGCCGGCTCGTTCTTGCGGCGGAAGTCGATCGTCACCACCTGGCCGGGCTTCGTGTTCTTCAGAAACCCGGTGAACGCCTCGATATCGGCCACGGGGACGCCGTTGACGGCGTCGATCGCATCACCGGATTTCAGTTTGCCCGCCGACGGGCCGGGATCGCTGACCTTCGCGACGGTGACAGCGGACGGGTACTTCAGGTATCCCAGGGCGGCGTACTCGGCGCTGTCCTCGGACTGCTTGAAGTCGGCGTCGTTGGCTTTGTCCACCTCCTCGCGCGACGTACCCGGCGGGTAGACCACATCGCGCGGCACCAACTGCTCCTGCGCCGAAAGCCACAGCGTCAGAGCCTCCCCCAGAGAGAGATCGTCACGCTGGGAGACGGTGGTCATGTTGAGGTGACCGGTCGTCGGGTGGGTGATCGCTCCCTGGATTTGCACCACCTGCTTGCCGTCCACCTCGCCGAGCGTGTCGAAGGTGGGGCCGGGCCCCAACGACACGAACGGCACCGTCACCACCGCGAGCAGCACCCCGAACACCACGATCGGCACCAGCGCGACCATCAAAGTCAGAATCCGCCTGTTCACGCCGATTACAGTAGACGGGCTTCGGTTGGCCTCATTCGGCTACGAGATTCAGCTACGAGCATGACCCGGCATTCCACGTTGCGTTCCGGCGATGAGTACCGTTGGGTTTATGTCCGACCTGCCTTTTGGCTTCTCCTCGGGAGACGAGCCCCCAGAAAACGAGCGGGGGCGCGACAGGAAGAAAGACCCCGATTCAGGGTCGGGCGCCTCCGACCCGTTCGGCGCGTTCGGGTTCGGCGGCGACTTCGGCATGGGCGACCTGGGCCAGATCTTCACCCAGCTGGGTCAGATGTTCACCAACGCGGGCCCCATCATGACCGGTGGCAAAACCTCGGGCCCGATCAACTACGAACTCGCGCGCCGCGTCGCAGCCAGCTCTATCGGGTTCGCCGCGCCGGTCCCCGCCACGACGAACGCGGCGATCACGGACGCGGTGCACCTCGCCGAGACCTGGCTGGACGGGGCCACGGCCCTGCCCGCCGGCACCACCAAGGCGGTGGGCTGGTCGGCCGGCGACTGGGTGGACAACACCCTGGAAACCTGGAAGCGGCTCTGCGATCCGATGGCCGAGCAGATCTCATCGGTCTGGGCCGCTTCGCTGCCCGAGGAAGCCAAGAGCATGGCGGGTCCGCTCTTGGCGATGATGTCCCAAATGGGCGGCATGGCGTTCGGGTCGCAGCTGGGCCAGGCACTGGGCCGGTTGTCCCGCGAGGTGCTGACCTCGACCGACATCGGCCTACCGCTGGGGCCCAAGGGCGTGGCCGCGATCCTGCCGGAGGCCGTCGAATCTTTTGCCGCCGGTCTCGAGCAGCCGCGCAGCGAGATTCTCACCTTCCTGGCCGCCCGCGAGGCCGCGCACCACCGGCTGTTCAGCCACGTGCCCTGGCTGGCCAGCCAGTTGCTGGGCGCGGTGCAGGCCTACGCCCGGGGCATGCAGATCGACATGGGCGGAATCGAAGAGCTGGCACGCAACTTCGACCCGGCGTCCCTGTCGGATCCCACGGCCATGGAGAACCTGATCGGCCAGGGGGTCTTCGAGCCCAAGGCGACACCGGCCCAGAAGCAGGCGCTGGAACGCCTCGAGACGCTGCTGGCCCTGATCGAGGGTTGGGTCCAGATGGTGGTGACCGCGGCGCTGGGTGACCGGATCCCGGGCACGGCCGCGCTCGCCGAGACCCTGCGCCGGCGCCGGGCCAGCGGCGGCCCCGCCGAGCAGACGTTCGCGACGTTGGTCGGCCTGGAGCTGCGGCCCCGCAAGCTTCGCGAAGCCGCCACGCTGTGGGAGCGCCTGACCGACGCCGCGGGCGCCGACACCCGCGATGCCATCTGGCAGCACCCGGATCTGCTGCCCTCCGCGAACGACCTCGACGAGCCGGCCGGCTTCATCGACGGCGTCATCGGCGGGGACACCAGCGGCATCACGGAGGCGCTCGCCCAGTTCGACATGGACCCCGGCGAGCGCGACCCCGTCGAGCGCGACCCCGAGGATCGGGGCCCGGACACCGGTTCTGTGGATAACTGAATCCGGCGTTCCCGCCGGGGTGGCACAGTCTCGATTCATGCCCACGGTCCTGGCTTCGGTCCGATACGTGCTGGACCCTGCGATGCCGGTGTTGCTGCGGCCCGATGGTGGGGTCCAGGTGGGCTGGGATCCCCGCCGCGCCGTACTGATAAGGCCGCCGTGCGGGCTGTCGGCCGCGGACCTGGCTGCGCTGCTGCAGTCCCTGCGTTCACCGACGCCGTTGCCCGAGTTGCAGCGTCGGGCCGTCGAGCAGGGGTTGAACGATCCCGACGCACTGGACAATCTGGTGGCCCAGCTCGTCGGCGCCGGGGTCGCCACCGAATGCCACCGGACCGGCGGCCGGACGGCGTCGATCCGGGTGCACGGCCGTGGCCCCCTCTCAGACCTGCTCGTGGAGTCGCTGCGCTGCTCTGGAGCCCGGATCGCGCACAGCAGCCAGCCGCACGCGGCGATGTCGGCGGCCGCCGTGGATCTGGTCGTGCTGGCGGACTACCTGATCGTCGACCCGCGCATGGTGCGTGAGTTGCACAAGCGCAAAGTGCCGCACCTGCCGGTCCGCGTGCGCGACGGCACCGGGCTGGTGGGACCGCTGGTCATTCCCGGCGTGACCAGCTGTTTGGGCTGCGCGGACCTGCATCGTCGCGACCGCGACGCGGCGTGGCCGGCGATCGCCGCGCAGTTGCGCGACGCCGTCGGCGTCGCCGACCGGGCGACCCTGCTGGCGACAGCGGCACTGGCGCTCAGCCAGGTGAACCGGGTGATCGCCGCGGTCCGCGGGCAGCAGGCCGTACCCGACCCCGGCCCGCCGCAGGCGTTGAACGCCACGTTGGAATTCGATCTCACTGCCGGTGCGCTGGTGGCGCGCCAGTGGAGCAGGCATCCGCTGTGCTCATGCTGATGCCGGCTACTTCTTCGCGGTCCTCGTCCGGCGCTTCGATGATCACCCTGAACACGGCGCCGGCGGCCCGCGCCCGGTTGTTGCGAGATCAACACCCCGGCGAGGCCGACCGTCGTGGATGATAGGTGTGTGGCAGACATCAAACGCGGCCGGGCTGCGCGCAACGCGAAGCTGGCCAGCATCCCGGTCGGCTTCGCGGGCCGGGCAGCGCTCGGCTTCGGCAAGCGACTGACCGGCAAGTCCAAGGACGAGGTCCAGGCCGAGCTGATGGACAAGGCCGCCAACCAGCTGTTCACCGTTCTGGGCGAGCTCAAGGGCGGCGCGATGAAAGTTGGCCAGGCCCTGTCGGTGATGGAAGCCGCGATCCCCGAGGAGTACGGCGAGCCCTACCGCGACGCCCTGACCAAGCTGCAGAAGGACGCCCCGCCCCTGTCCGCCCACAAGGTGCACCGCGTGCTCGACGCCCAACTGGGCACCAAGTGGCGGGACCGGTTCAGTGCATTCGACGACACGCCGGTGGCCTCGGCCAGCATCGGCCAAGTCCACAAAGCGGTGTGGTCCGACGGCCGCGAGGTGGCCGTCAAGATCCAGTACCCGGGCGCCGACGAGGCGCTGCGCGCCGACCTCAAGACGATGCAACGCATGGTCGGGGTGATCAAGCAACTCGCCCCCGGCGCCGACGTCCAGGGTGTCGTCGACGAACTGATCGAGCGCACCGAGATGGAACTCGACTACCGGCTGGAAGCCGACAACCAGCGCGCCTTCGCCAAGGCCTACCAGGGGCACCCGCGCTTCGCGATACCGCACGTCGTGGCCAGCGCCCCCAAGGTGGTGGTCCAGGAGTGGATCGACGGCCTGCCGATGGCGGAGATCATCCGCCACGGCACCCCCGAGCAGCGCGACCTGATCGGCGTCAGGCTGCTGGAACTCACCTTCGACGCCCCGCGCCGGCTGGGCATGCTGCACGGCGACGCGCACCCGGGCAATTTCATGTTGTTGCCCGACGATCGGATGGGCGTCATCGACTTCGGCGCCGTCGCGCCGCTGCCCGGCGGCTATCCCGTCGAACTCGGGATGACGATCCGGCTGGCGCGCGACAAGAACTACGATCTGCTGCTGCCGACGATGGAGAAGGTCGGTTTCATCCAGAAGGGTCAGCAGGTCTCGGCGCGCGACATCGACGAGATGCTGCGCCAGTACGTCGAGCCCGTGCAAGTCGACGTCTTCCACTACACCCGCAAGTGGCTGCAGAAAATGACCTACAGCCAGTTCGACCGGTCGGTGTCCCAGATCAAGACGGCTCGGCAGATGGACCTGCCGCCCAAGCTCGCGATACCGATGCGTGTCATTGCGTCGGTGGCGGCAATCCTGTGCCAGCTGGACGCCCACGTGCCGATCAAGGCGCTCTCCGAGGAGCTGATCCCCGGCTTCGCCGAGACCGACACCGCCGCCGTCTGACAACGTCGACCTATAGGCGGGCTCGCTGATCGGTTCCCATTAGGCGGTATGGCAGGCTGCGGCCTGTTCCTTGCGGGGACGTCCGCGCGGACGTTTGCCGCTCACGACCGCGCCGCGGTGGAGGATCTCGCCGCCCCACACACCCCAGGGTTCGGCCCGTTCCAGGGCCGCGGCCAGGCACTCGCGGCGCAGCGGGCAACTCCTGCACAGCATCTTGGCGCGCTCGAGGTCGGCGGGGGTCTCGGCGAACCAGAGGTCGGGATCGCCGGCGTGACAAGGCAGGGACTGTCTACGGCGGGTCCGTCTGGGGATTGTCGGTGCCGACATGTCCGTTCACCTGCTTTCTGGTCTGGGTCCCTGTGCTGGGTGGGATCCGGACCAGATTGCTGGTTTTCAGGTGAGCATTCTTCTCGGCGAGCATTCTTCTCGGTGAGAATTGTGGCCCCGGATCCTGTTGACATCGGGTCCGTGGCCTTGCGGCTATCCGGGCTGGTTACTGATGGCCTCGGTGCGCGGACGCGCCAGTCGCGGCGGCAGCGCGGCGTGCGGCGTGCTCGCCCCACGCCGCCCGCCCGGCGGCGTGGGCGGCGTGGGCGGCGCGAAAGGTCGGCCTGGTCAGCATCGCGGCCACCCTCCTTTCGCCTCCTGGCGGCACAGCGCGTCTCCGAGGGTAGACGCCGGCGGCCGGCGGCCACAACCGATTTTCTGGCCTGGGTGTCCGCGCCTCAGCGGCTGCGCACCATGTCCAGCACGTCGGGTCCGTACTGTTCCAGCTTGCGCGCACCGATGCCGGGGATCGCGATCAGGGCGGCCTCGTCCTCGGGCCGCAGCTCGGCGATCGCGATCAGCGTGTTGTCGGTGAAGACGACGTAGGCGGGCACGTTCTGCTCCTTGGCGGTGTCCAGCCGCCAGGCCTTGAGCCGCAGCAGCAGGTCCTCGTCGACGTCGGCGGCACAGGTCTCGCAGCGCGAGAGCATGACGGCCGCCGGGGTGGTCAGGTTGTTGTTGCAGACCCGGCAGCGGGTCGGTGCACCCCGGGAGCGCCGCGACTTGGCCGGCGCGGCGTCGGCGCGGGCCTGCGGCGCGATGCCGTTGAGGAATCGCGACGGCTTGCGGCTCTGCCGCCCGCCCGGGCTGCGCGCCAGCGACCAGCTGAGCGCCAGATGCACCCGGGCCCTGGTGATCCCGACGTACAGCAGTCGGCGCTCCTCCTCGACGGGCTCGCTGTCGGCGCCGTGCGCCAAGGCATGCGAGATGGGCAGCGTTCCGTCGGCCAACCCGACCAGGAACACCGCGTCCCACTCGAGTCCCTTGGCTGCGTGCAGGGAGGCCAGCGTGACGCCCTGCACGGGTGGCGGGTGTCGCGCGTCGGCGCGGGTCCGGAGTTCGGCGAGCAGGGCCTGAAGCGTCAGCTGCGGGCGTTGCGCGACTTCGTCGTCCACCAGCGCGGCCAGCGCGTTCAGCGCCTCCCACCGGTCCCGCGCCTTGCTGCCCGCCGGTGGTTCGGCGCTCAGGCCCACCGGTTCCAGGGCGGCGCGCACCACCTCGGGCAGGGGGCCCTCGGGGTCGCGTTCGGCCACGCGCTGCAGCGCCAACAGCGACTGCCTGACCTCCTGGCGGTTGAAGAACCCCTCGCCGCCGCGGACCTGGTAGGCGATGCCCGCCTCGGTCAGGGCCTCCTCGTAGACCTCGGACTGCGCGTTGATCCGGTACAGCACGGCGATCTCCCCGGTGGCGGTGCCGGACTCGATCAGCCGGGCGATCGACGCCGCGACCGCGGCGGCCTCCGCGGGTTCGTCGGGGTGCTCGTGAAACGACGGGGCCGGGCCGGGTGCGCGCTGGCCGGTCAGCGCAAGCTTGCTGCCGGCCACCCGGCCCCGGGCCGCGGCGATCACCCGGTTGGCCAGGGACACCACCTGCGGGGTCGAGCGGTAGTCACGTTCCAGGCGCACCACGGTGGCGTCGGGAAACCGCCGGGAGAAGTCGAGCAGGAAGCGGGGCGAGGCCCCGGTGAACGAGTAGATGGTCTGGTTGGCGTCGCCGACGACGGTCAGGTCGTCTCGCTCCCCCAACCAGGCCGAGAGCACCCGCTGCTGCAGCGGGGTGACGTCCTGATACTCGTCCACCACGAAGCAGCGGTAGCGGTCGCGGAACTCTTCGGCCACCGCCGCGTCGTTCTCGATCGCTGCCGCGGTGTGTAGCAGCAGGTCGTCGAAATCGAGCAGCGTGACCGCTTCGTCCCGGACCTTGAGCGCTTCGTAGGCGGAGTACACGGCCGCCACCTGCGCGGCGTCCAGCGGGGTGTCCCGGCCCGCGGCGGCCACCGCGCTCGCGTAGTCCTCGGGGCCGATCAGTGAGGCCTTGGCCCACTCGATCTCGCCGGCCAGGTCGCGCACGTCGTCGGTGCCGGCGTTGAGCCGGGCCCGCCCGGCCGCCCGCGCCACGACGGCGTACTTACTGTCCAGCAGCTGCCAGCCGGTGCCACCGACCACCCGGGGCCAGAAGTACCGCAGCTGACGGTGCGCGGCGGCGTGAAAGGTCAGGGCCTGCACGGCGCCGACGCTCGCGCCGGCGCGGGCGACGGCGTCCAGCGCCCGCAGCCGCGACCGCATCTCCCCCGCCGCCCGCTGGGTGAACGTGACCGCCAGCACCTGCCCGGCGGCGACATGGCCGCCGGCGACGAGTTGGGCGATGCGGTGCGTGATGGTGCGCGTCTTGCCGGTGCCGGCGCCGGCGAGCACGCAGACCGGCCCGCGCGGGGCCAGCACGGCGTCGCGCTGCTCGTCGTCCAGCCCGGCGGTCAGGGAAGCGGCGACCATCGGCATGGCGTCCATCTTGGCAGCGACAGCCGACAAACGGGGGGCATCCCCACGCGGCGGCGAGTGTGAACCGTACGACGCCGTCCGCGGAATCGCCGCGACAGGCCGCCGGGCGGCCCACATGGTCGCCCGGCTACGTTGACTCTCATGACGAATGGACTCTCATGACGAATGGACTCTCATGACCAATGCTCCCGTCACCGTTTACACGACGTCATGGTGCGGCTACTGCCGCCGTCTCATGACGGTGCTCAAGTCCAGCGGGATCGCCTACGACGCGGTCGACATCGAAGCGGACCCGACGGCCGCCGAATTCGTCAGTTCGGTCAACGGCGGCAACCGGACGGTTCCGACGGTCAAGTTCGCCGACGGGTCGACGCTGACCAACCCCAGCGCGGCCGAGGTGAAGGCGAAGCTGGCCGACGTCGGCGGCTGAGCGGA
>NZ_JBYCLC010000404.1:0-1595 GCF_057473685.1 Mycobacterium sp. TH-M116
GTCCCGGGCCGGGGCGCCGGCTCGGTGTGCTCGTCGACCACCTCGTCACCGGATCGAAGGAGGCGCGCATCGCCGACGCGGTGCGGCGCGGACCGGGGGGCCACGACACGCTGGTCGTCGGTCACCCGTACGTCGACATCTGGCAGGCCGTCAAGCCGCAGCGACTCGGCCTGAAAGCCTGGCCGCAGGTGCCGCGGCAGGTGGAATGGAAACACGGCGCCTGCAAAGCCCTGGGACTGCCGCACGCCGCCCAAGCCGACATCGCCAGCGCCTGGCAGCACATCCGCTCCCGGGTGCGCGACTGGAACGACCTCGAACCCGCGCTGATCGGCCGGGTCGAAGAACTCATCGACTTCGTGACTCAGCCGTCCACGCCCTGACTGAGGTCGCATGTCTTGCGTACGCTACGCCCGCGTGCCGAACACCTCTCTGGCGAAACGGGATTCACCCGGCAGCGCGTCCATCCGGTGACGGGAGAGTTACCGCCCGGTGAAGCTTGTGCCGCCGAAGCCCTCCGGACCGCCGGTTGGGGACTAAAGCCTCACGACCGGTGACCCCGACGCCGATAATGTCTTGCTCGAAGGAGGGAGCATGAAATGACAGCACCCACACAGCCCGGCGTGGTGGTGGCGACAGACGGTTCGGCGGCGTCCAATGTCGCCGTCGCCTGGGCAGCCCGTGACGCGGCAATGAGGAATATCCCACTGACGGTCGTCCATGCGGTGGTCACCCCGACCGCGACCTGGCCGCCGATGCCCTACCCGGATTCCCTGGCGGTGCGGCTGGAAGACGACGGCAAGAAGGCGATCATGCACGCGGTCAAGATCGCCGAAGACGCGATGCCCGCGGACCGCAACGTCCCCATCGGCAGGGAACTGGTGTTCGCGACCCCGGCGTCGGCCCTGATCGAGATTTCCACCCAGGCCCAGATGGTCGTGGTGGGCAGCTCCGGGCGTGGGCTGATCGCCCGCGGCGTGATCGGTTCGGTCAGTTCGGCGGTGGTGCGGCAGGCCCATTGCCCGGTCGCCGTGATCCACGACGGCGAAACACCGCGCCCTGACTTACCTGTGCTGGTGGGAATCGACGGATCGCCGGCTTCCGAACTGGCGACCGAGATCGCGTTCGACGAGGCGTCGCGCCGCGGGGTCGGCTTGGTGGCCTTGCACGCATGGAGCGACCTTGGGGTCGGCTATCTGGGAGAATCCGGTCTGCCCGAACTGCTGGGGGAGGCGGAGCGCAGTCTCGCCGAGCGGCTTGCCGGCTGGCAGGAACGTTACCCCGACGTCACCGTGCGGCGACTGGTCCTGCGTGACCAGCCGGCGCATGAGCTCGCCGACAAGGCCAATTCGGCGCAACTCGTCGTCGTGGGCAGTCACGGCCGGGGCGGTTTGGCGGGCACGCTGCTGGGCTCGGTGAGCAACGCGGTGCTGCACTCGGTGCGGGTGCCGGTGATCGTGGCCAGGGCGTCCGGTTCCTCAGAAAAGGCTAGGCTAGCCTAATTTCATCGTGAGTCGCTGAGGGCTCGAGAATTTGGCACCCGAACCTTTCGATGGATCGGCCGCGAAAACCTGTTGCGGGCCAAGCCCTTTCGGCGT
>NZ_JBYCLC010000405.1:0-7318 GCF_057473685.1 Mycobacterium sp. TH-M116
TGCAGAACGCCGCACAGTGGTTGCACACCACCAACCACAACCCGGAGGTGGTCGGCCTGATCCGGCGGGCCCGGCGGCGGCTGCCGGGCGATCCCGAATTCGGCGATCCGTTGTCCACCGCGGGCGACGGGGGCCCCCGCGTCGCGGCGCGAGCCGCCGACCGGTTGCTGCGCGATCGTGGTGGCGCGTCGCGCGAGGTCAGCCTGGGTGTGCTGCAGCTGTGGCAGTCGCTGAACGAAGCGGTGTCTCGGCGTCCGGCCAATCCGGAGGTGACCCTGGTCTTCACCGATCTGGTCGGGTTCTCGACCTGGGCGCTCCAGGCCGGTGACGACGCGGCCCTGACGTTGTTGCGGCGGGTCGCGCAGGCCATCGAGCCGCCGCTGCTGGATGCCGGCGGCCAGATCGTCAAACGGTTGGGCGACGGGCTGATGGCGGTGTTCGACGACGCGACGGACGCTGTGCGGTCTGCACTGGCAGCCGACAGGGAGCTCCGATCGGTCCAGGTGGCCGGTTACACCCCACGGATGCGGGTGGGTATCCACACCGGACGCCCGCAGCGGATGGCCTCGGACTGGCTCGGTGTCGACGTCAACATCGCCGCCCGCGTCATGGAACGAGCCACCAAAGGCGGAATCATGGTGTCCGGCGCGACGTTAGACTTGGTACCCGGGACTGAGCTCAACGAGTTGGGCGTGGTCGCGAAACGCTCACGTAAATCCATGTTTGCGCCCCCGCCCGCCGGGTTGCCTGCAGACTTGGTGATCTATCGCCTCAAGCCCGGCAAGGAGTTGGCAGTTACCGATGACAGCGACGAAGCCGAATCACAGGCATAGTGGGTGTCGATGATGTACGCCATCCTGTCCCGGCTCGGCCGGATCCGGTTCACCGTCGGCTACGTGGCGGTTCTGCTCGCCGTCAGCTCCGCGCTGATCGTGCTGGGCCCCCAGGCGCGCGCCACCATCATTGCGCACGCCAGCACCAACCTGCACAACCTGGCCCACGGGCACCTGGGCACCCTGCTCGGCAGCGCCCTGGTCGTCGATGCCGGTCCGCTGTATTTCTGGCTGCCCTTTTTGACGTGCACGCTGGTGCTGGCCGAGTTGCACCTGCACACCATCCGGCTTTTCGTGGCGTTCGTCGTCGGTCATATCGGGGCGACGTTACTTGTCGCCGCCGCGCTCGCCGCGGCCGTCGAACTGGGCTGGTTACCGTTGTCGGTCACCCGGGCCAGTGACGTCGGTATGAGCTACGGCGCTCTCGCCGTCCTCGGGGCGATGACCGCGGTGATCCCCCGGCCCTGGCGGATGGCGTGGGTGGGATGGTGGGTGGCCGCGGGCATCGCCTCGGCGATCGTCGGCGGAGATTTCACCGACGCCGGTCACACCGTCGCGGTCGTCCTGGGCGTACTGGTGTCCTCCCGGTTCCGCCAACCGATCTACTGGACCCCGGTGCGGAGCATGATGTTGGTCGCCTCGTCGGGCTTCGGGTTCCTGTTGCTGGCTCATCACTGGGCGACGATGGCGGCGGCGCCGGTCTTCGGCGCCCTGGGTGCCGGGCTGGCCTACACGATCGACCAGATGGTCACGGCGCGCAGGGCGGTGCCGATTCCGGCGCGAGAAGTCCCGCAGCCGGTTGCGTCCCGATAGCCTCTGCGGGCCCCGGCGCTCTGCGCACAACTGGCCGGGCGTCGTCCTCGATCGCCTATGATCGGCACTCGGCCGGTGCCGCGCCTGGGCCGGAACAATCAGGCCCGCCCGGCGACGACGCGGGCAACTGGACAGCCGTGAGCAAGGAGAGTGTCGCCGCGTGGGTGAGAAACCCGTCGACCTGTCGCCGGAAGCGTTGACCCAGGCGGTCGTCGCAGCCCGGGAAGCCATCGCCGGGGCCGGCGACCTCGACGCACTGGCCCGCATCAAGACTGAACACCTCGGCGACCGTTCGCCGTTGGCGCTGGCCCGCCAGGCGCTGGCCGTCGTGCCGAAGGAGGAGCGCGCCGACGCCGGGAAGCGCGTCAATGCCGCGCGGGGCGAGGTCCAGCGCAGCTACGACGACCGGCTGGCGGTGCTGCGGACCGAGCGTGATGCGGCCGTGCTGGTCGCCGAAGCCATCGACGTGACCCTGCCGTCGACGCGACAGCCACCCGGCGCCCGGCACCCGATCACGATCCTGGCCGAGCACGTCGCCGACACCTTCATCGCCATGGGCTGGGAGGTCGCGGAGGGCCCGGAGGTCGAAACAGAGCAATTCAACTTCGACGCTCTCAACTTCCCGCCCGATCACCCCGCTCGCAGCGAACAGGACACCTTCTACGTCGCGCCGGAGAACTCCCGGCAGCTGCTGCGCACCCACACCTCACCGGTGCAGGTGCGCACCCTGCTCGAGCACGAGCTGCCCGTCTACATCGTGTCGATCGGCCGCACCTTCCGCACCGACGAACTCGACGCCACCCACACTCCCGTCTTCCACCAGGTCGAGGGCTTGGCGGTGGACCGCGACCTGACCATGGCCCACCTGCGCGGAACACTGGACGCCTTCGCGCGCGCCGAGTTCGGAACGTCGGCGCGCACCCGGATCCGGCCGCATTTCTTTCCGTTCACCGAGCCGTCCGCCGAGGTCGACGTGTGGTTCGCCGACAAGAAGGGCGGCGCCGACTGGGTCGAGTGGGGTGGTTGCGGAATGGTGCATCCCAACGTGTTGCGGGCCGCCGGAATCGATCCCGAGGTGTACTCGGGCTTCGCGTTCGGCATGGGCCTGGAACGCACCTTGCAGTTTCGCAACGGCATCCCGGACATGCGCGACATGGTCGAGGGCGACGTCCGGTTCTCGTTGCCGTTCGGGGTCGGTGCCTGATGCGCGTTCCCTACAGCTGGCTGCGCGAGGTGGTGGAGGCCGGCGCCCCGGGCTGGGACGTCACCCCGCACGAGCTCGAGCAGACGCTGGTACGCATCGGCCACGAGGTCGAAGAGGTGGTGGCACTCGGCCCGGTCGACGGCCCGGTGACCGTGGGGCGGGTCGCCGCGATCGAGGAGCTCAGCGGCTTCAAGAAGCCGATCCGGGCCTGCCTGGTGGACGTCGGCGAGGAACGAAACCGTGAAATCGTATGCGGCGCAACGAACTTCGCGGTCGGTGACCTCGTCGTGGCGGCTCTGCCCGGCACCACGCTGCCCGGCGGATTCGCCATCGCGGCCCGCAAGACCTACGGCCGCAATTCCGAGGGGATGATCTGCTCGTCTACCGAACTGGGGCTGGGCACCGACCATTCCGGGATCCTGGTGCTGCCGCCGGGCACGGCCGAACCGGGAGCCGGCGGCGCGGCGGTGCTGGGTCTCGACGACGTGGTGTTCCACCTGGCCATCACGCCCGACCGTGGCTACTGCATGTCGGTGCGCGGCCTGGCCCGCGAGATCGCGTGCGCCTACGACCTGACGTTCGTCGACCCCGCAGACGTCAAGCCGTTGCCGGTGGCGGGGCCGGCATGGCCGCTGACAGTGCAGGCCGGCACCGGCGTCCGGCGATTCGCGCTGCGCCCGGTCACCGGCATCGATCCTGCGGCTGTGTCGCCGTGGTGGCTGCAGCGGCGGCTGATGCTGTGCGGCATCCGCGCGACATCCCCGGCGGTGGATGTCACCAACTACGTGATGCTGGAACTGGGCCATCCGATGCACGCCCACGACCGCATCCGCATCACCGGGGGATTGGGCGTGCGCTTCGCCCGGCCCGGCGAGACCGTCGTCACCCTCGACGACGTCGAGCGGCGGCTGGATCCGGCCGACGTCCTGATCGTCGACGACGCGGCGACGGCGGCCATCGGCGGCGTGATGGGCGCGGCGAGCACCGAGGTGCGCGCCGACTCCACCGACGTGCTGCTGGAGGCGGCGGTCTGGGACCCGGCCGCGATCTCGCGGACCCAGCGCCGGCTGCACCTGCCCAGCGAGGCCGCCCGGCGGTACGAGCGCGGGGTGGACCCGGCCATTTCGGTGGCCGCGCTGGATCGCTGCGCGACGCTGCTCACCCACATCGCCGGGGGAGCGGTGTCCGACGCCCTGACCGACTGGCGCGGTGACCCGCCGGCAGGCAACACGGTCGCTGATTGGGCGGGGCCGCCGATCCGGATCCCCGCGGACCTGCCGGACCGTGTCGCCGGGGTCGCCTATGCTCCGGGCACGACCGCCCGCCGGCTGGCCCAGGTCGGGGCCCTTGTCACGGAGGGGGACGGCGCGCTGACCGTGACGCCGCCGAGCTGGCGGCCCGACCTGGTGCAGCCCGCCGACCTCGTTGAGGAGGTGCTGCGCCTGGAGGGGCTCGAGGTCATTCCCTCGGTGCTGCCGTCGGCGCCTGCGGGCCGCGGGCTGACCGCGGCGCAGAAGCGTCGCCGTGCGATCGGCAGGTCTCTGGCGCAGTCCGGCTACGTCGAGATCCTGCCGACGCCGTTTCTGCCGGCCGGCGTCTTCGATCTGTGGGGGCTGCCCGACGACGACCCTCGACGCATGACCACGCACGTGCTCAACCCTCTGGAGGCCGACCGTCCGCACCTGGCGACCACACTGCTGCCCGCACTGCTGGAGGCTTTGGGGCGCAACGTCTCCCGCGGTCTCATCGACACCGCGTTGTTCGCCCTCGCCCAGGTGGTCCAGCCCACCGAACAGACGCGCGCCGTCGAGCCCATCCCCGTACACCGGCGCCCGAGCGACACCGAGATCGCTCTGCTGGACGCTTCGCTACCGCGTCAACCCCAGCACGTCGCGGCGGTGCTGACGGGCCTGCGGGAAGCGCGGGGCCCGTGGGGGCCGGGCCGACTGGTCGAAGCCGCCGATGCGTTCGAGGCGGTCCGAATCGTGGCACGCGCCGGCGGGTTCGAGGTGACGCTGCGGGCGGCTCAACGCCTGCCGTGGCACCCCGGCCGGTGCGCCGAGGTGCTTGTCGGTGGTGTCGTCGCCGGTCACACGGGCCAGTTGCACCCCGCCGTGGTCGAGCGGGCGGGCCTGCCCAAGGGCACGTGCGCGATGGAGTTGAACCTGGATGGGATTCCCATCGTCGACGCATTCCCGGCGCCGCGGGTCTCACCGTTTCCGGCAGTGTTCCAGGACGTGAGCCTGGTCGTGGCGGCGCATGTTCCGGCGGCGGCGGTCGCCGACGCGGTGCGTGCGGGTGCCGGCGAGCTGCTCGAGGACATCCAGCTCTTCGATGTCTTCACCGGTCCCCAGGTCGGCGAGGCCCGAAAGTCGTTGACGTTCGCGCTGCGCTTCCGGGCGACGGATCGCACGCTGACCGAAGACGACGCCAGTGCCGCCCGCGACGCCGCGGTGCAGTCCGCCGCCGAGGCGGTCGGCGCCCAACTGCGGGCTTGAGCACCCCCGATGCTCGTGGCTGATGGCACGCGAATCAGTGTCGCAAAGCCGGAAACACCGCACCCGCGCGGAAGTGCCACTAAGCTCAAGCTTCCTGGGTCTTAGCGCAGTGACCGTCGTACGGCGCGATGGGAGGTGGGCATGTCGTTTTGGGTGGCGCCGGACGCTGTGCAGGCGGCAGCCCAAAATCTGGGGAACATTCACTCGACGCTCGCCGAATCCAGCGCAGCGGTGGCGCCGCCGACCACCGGGGTGGCAGCGGCCGCGCAGGATCAGGTGTCGGCCGCGGTCGCGCAGTATTTCAGCTCGTTCGGCGAGGAATATCAGGTTCTCAGCGCCCAGGCGCAGTCATTTCACGCCGAATTCGTGGACCTGTTGACCACGGGTGCCGCTGCCTACGCCAGCACCGAGATCGCCAACGCCGAACAAGCCCTCGCGAGCCAGGTGACCGCACCCGTGCAAGGGTTGCTGGGTGCGGCCGTTGGCGCGGGCGGTGACGCCGCCTCGGCGGTTGCCTCGACCGTGGGCGCTGCACAGTCGGCTGCCATTCCGATCCTCGGCGGCCTGGGCGCTCTTGGCGGCCTGGGTGGCCTTGGGGGTGCGGCAGTGGGCTCCCTGTTGGGCGGTGTAGGCGGTGGGATGCCGGTGGGTTCGTTGCTGGGCGGTCTCGGGGGTGCGACGGTAGGTTCGCTGGTGGGCGGTGTCGGTGGCGGGACGCCGGTGGCATCGCTGCTGGGCGGTCTGGGCGGCGGATCGGTGGTGTCGAGCGTCAACGGCATCGTCACAGCGCTGGAGAGCGGCAGCGCTGTCTCGCTGCTCTCCGGCCCGATCGGGACCGGGCTGCAAACCCTGTACAGGGACATCGCCGCGCTACCGGGCACGCTGCAGTCGCTCGGAAGCGGTGTGGCGCCCGGGCTGCTGCATGCCGGGGCAAGCACCGGCGGAACCGTCGGCCCCTACCAGACCCTGCTGGACAACACCATCGGCAACCTGCAGACCCTGGGCGGATCGCTGTCCGCCAACCCGGCGCCCTTCCTGAACCAGATCCTCACCAACGGGACGGGTTACGCGAACACGATCGGCGCGGACTTCCAGTACCTCATCCATAATTTCCCCGCCGTGCTGGCTGCCGTGCCGGCGAACATCCAGGCGGCCTTCCAGGGACTGCTGGCCTTCGACCCGGCACCCTACGTCGAGCAGTTCATCCACGACCAGATCACCTACGCCACCATCCTCGCCACCTCGCTGCAGAACGCGGGTTACAGCTTCCTCACCGGGCTGCAGGGGTTGCCGGCGGCCTTCCACTCCGCCTACCAGGCCCTCATGACCGGCAACATCGGCGGCGCGGTCGGCGACGTCACGGGGGGATTCCTGAACCTGTTCGCCACCGGTTTGGACACCACCAGCAGGGGCAGTCTCCCCGGGGTGCTTTTCGCCGACGTCACCTTGACCGGTTCGGTGGCCGAGTTGGCGCCCATCGCCACCATCCCGGGCATGATGGCGCAGAACTTCACCAACCTGCTGCCGGCCGGCTCCATCGCGGCGCAGATCTCCCAGCACGCCACCAACGTCCTCGACACGCTCACCGACACGTCCCTGACCGGGGCCGTGACACTGAAACTGCCGTCGTTGATCCCCCCTCGCGCAGGTGAGTTCTCCCTCGCGGTGCACGCAGGCCTGCCCACGGCGCTGACGCTGGATGCGCTGGGCGCGCCGATCAACGCGCTCGACGCCGCCTCGTCCGGCGCGTCGCAGTTCGTGGGCCAACTGCAGACCGGAAACCTGGTGGGCGCGATCGGCACGGCCGTCGACGGTCCGGCCGTCGTCGGCAACGCGTTTTTGAACGGGCGGTCGACGCTACCCCTTACCTTCGACGTCAGCGGCTATCCGGCGACCGTGAACGTTCCGTTGAACGGTCTTCTGGTTCCGGTGACGCCCTACACCGCGACGATATCGGGCCTTCCGCTTGG
>NZ_JBYCLC010000406.1:0-4648 GCF_057473685.1 Mycobacterium sp. TH-M116
CGACGTGGACGCCAACCCGCAGACCGCCGCGCAGTTCCAGGTGGTGTCCATCCCCACCATGATCCTGTTCAAGGACGGAGACCCGGTGAAGCGAATCGTCGGGGCCAAGGGCAAAGCCGCGCTGTTGCGTGAGCTTTCCGGCGTGGTTCCAGGTCTCGACTGATCGGAACTTCTTGCCGCTGCGCGCCTCGCGCTTCGCCTGGGGTTTTCGGGAAATCGAGAAGTATCTGCGACAATCACCTTGGATTGTCACCCTGAATCGAGCCTGTCACACCGCCACGAAGGGCCCCTTGGTATGCCGAATCCGCGCCGCGCAGACAGCGACGCGCTGCGCCGTGGTGACCGCAGCCCGGCTGTCACCGAGATCCGGGCCACACTAGCGACGCTGGGACTGCTCGACGACTCCGAGGAAGAAGCAACGACGGGCCGGCACGTGCCCCTGGAGCTCTTCGACGCCGAACTCGACCACGCCGTGCGCGCATTCCAGCAACATCGCGGACTCCTGGTGGACGGCGTCGTCGGCGAAGCCACTTATCGCGCGTTGAAGGAAGCGTCCTACCGACTGGGCGCGCGCACCCTGTATCACCAATTCGGCGCTCCGCTCTACGGTGACGACGTCGCCACGTTGCAGGCCCGGCTGCAAGACCTCGGCTTCTACACCGGCCTGGTCGACGGCCACTTCGGGTTGCAGACCCACAACGCGTTGATGTCGTACCAGCGGGAGTACGGTCTTGCCTCCGACGGCATCTGCGGACCGGAAACGTTGCGGTCCTTGTACTTTCTGAGTTCGCGCGTCACGGGCGGTTCGCTGCACGCGATCCGCGAGGAAGAATTGGTCCGCCGGTCGGGCCCCAAACTGTCGGGTAAGCGAATCATCATCGACCCGGGCCGCGGCGGTGCGGACCACGGATTGATCTCGCAGGGCCCGTCCGGCCCTATCAGCGAATCAGATGTGTTGTGGGACTTGGCGAGCCGACTCGAAGGGCGTATGACCGCCATCGGCATGGAGACCTTCCTGTCGCGGCCGACCAACTGCAGTCCGTCAGACGCGGAACGCGCCGCGACCGCCAACAACGTCGGTGCCGACCTGATGATCAGCCTGCGCTGCGAAAGCCAGCCCAACTCCGCGGCCAACGGTGTGGCCTCGTTCCACTTCGGGAACTCTCACGGTTCGGTCTCCACGATCGGCCGCAACCTCGCCGACTTCATACAGCGGGAAGTGGTGGCGCGCACTGGATTACGCGATTGCCGCACCCATGGCCGGACCTGGGACCTGTTGCGGCTGACCCGGATGCCGACCGTTGAGGTCGACGTCGGTTACATCACCAACCCGCGAGACCGCGCTATGCTGATCTCGACCCAGACCCGCGACGCCATCGCAGAAGGAATCCTCGCGGCAGTCAAGCGGCTCTATCTGCTCGGCAAGAACGACCGCCCGACCGGCACATTCACTTTCGCGGAGTTGCTGGCCCACGAATTAGCCGTGGAGCGGGCCGCCCGGCTCGGCGGCTCCTAACCGCACTCGCCGCTGCCCACCGTGTTGGTGATCGTGGCTCCCACCCCAACCGGTTGCGGCAATTGGGCGCTCGCGAGCAGCCGTTCCAGCGCCGCCTCGACCTCGGCCTTCCATCCGAGGTCCTTGTCGAGTTCGAGTCGCAGCCGCGGGAAATAGCGATGTGGGGCGACCACCACGAACCCGGCTTCTGTCAAGAAGTCCGCATCGATGACGCAATGTTCGACCGAACAGTCCCCGAGGGCTTCCAAAACCGGGCGCACGTTGGCGTCGACCATTCGCGGATCCTGTAATTCCGCGGCCGCCTTCGTGCGGCCGAACGCCTCCAGCGCGCGGACACCACGCCGGACCAACTCGTCGATCACCCCGGCGATGAGCCCGTGCGGAAGGTCGTCCGAAGCCCACCCCGCCTCGATGCCCATGGAGGTCAGCAGCACGGCGTCCGCGGACACCGGTGCGGTGGGAAACCGCTGCGCGCGCGGCACGGCCCGCGGCGGGGCGTAGAGGACGTATCCGACGCAGGGCAGTTCGGTGTTGCCGTGCTCGGCCACGAACGGCGCAGCGATCTGACCGCACGAACCCCATTCCAGCATCACCATCGAGAGCCAGGCTTCCTTCTCGAATTCAGGGTCGGCCAGATGGTCCTGGGTACCCAGGGTGGCAGGGTCGACCTCCCAGAAGACGCAGCGGCGCGCATGCTTGGGG
Source organism: Mycobacterium sp. TH-M116 (assembly GCF_057473685.1). Lineage (NCBI taxonomy): Bacteria > Bacillati > Actinomycetota > Actinomycetes > Mycobacteriales > Mycobacteriaceae > Mycobacterium > Mycobacterium sp. TH-M116. Next base: position 2,219 of record NZ_JBYCLC010000406.1, read on the forward strand.
AGCTGCTCGAAATCTTCGAGCCGCAGTGGCGTGATTCGAGCAGACACAAGCCTCCTGGCTTCCGTGCGTTACTGCAATCCGCTGCGGTCGCGTGCACCGGCAACCCCTCCAGAATAGGAGAGATGACGGTCATCGGGCCAGTATTGGGCCCCCCACCCGAGTGGCGTTGGCAACAGCACCGCCCGCGGGGCGACGGGGGCGTGATCAAAGGCGAAACAGCTTGGGCTCCAACGTGTTCAGCCAGGACCCCTTCCCAGAAGCCCCTCGTTCGGCGTCGCGCAGCCGCATGGCGTCACAGTGACGTAATTACACCGTGCCTGCGGTCATGGCTGCGAAGGGGTCATCGCGTCGACGATTCGCTGCAGATCCTCCACCGAACCGAATTCCACGACGATCTTGCCCTTGCGCTTGCCGAGGCTCACCGTCACCCGCGTGTCGAAGACATTCGACAGCCGCTCGGCGACGTCCTGAAGACCCGGCATCTGAATGGGCTTTCGCCGCTGCGGTGCAGGCGCGGGAGTGGCGCCACGATTGGCCAGGGTGACGGCCTCCTCCGTCGCCCGCACCGACAGGCCCTCGGCGACGATCCGGCCGGCCAGTTCCTCCTGTGCCTCGGCACCCGCCTCCAACGACAGCAACGCCCGTGCATGGCCGGCCGACAGTACCCCGGCCGCGACTCGGCGCTGCACCGCGATCGGCAACTTGAGCAACCGGATCATGTTGGTGATCAGCGGGCGGGAGCGTCCGATCCGCGAGGCCAGTTCGTCGTGGGTGACCCCGAACTCGTCGAGTAGCTGCTGGTAGGCCGCCGCCTCTTCCAGCGGATTCAACTGCACGCGATGGATGTTTTCCAAGAGTGCGTCGCGCAGCAGGTTGTCGTCGCCGGTGTCCCGCACGATCGCCGGCACGGTGGCCAGTCCGGCCTCCTGGGCTGCGCGCCAGCGGCGCTCCCCCATCACGATCTGGTAGCGCGCGCCGCTGTCCGACGCGGTCGCCGCCCGCACCACGATCGGCTGCAGTAGGCCGAACTCCCGAATCGAGTGCACCAGCTCGGCCAGCGCCTCTTGGTCGAAGACCTGCCGCGGTTGACGCGGATTGGGCTCGATGTCGCCCGGCGCGATCTCGCGGTACACCGCGCCCATCGGTGCGGCGGCCCCCTGCGTCGTGCCCCCGATCAGGACATCGGCGGCGGCGTCACCCATCCGCGGCCCGAGGGTCGCTCGCCCGGTGTCGCTGTCCGCGGGACCGGTCGGGATCAACGACGCGAGACCTCGGCCGAGTCCGCCCTTTTTCCGTACCGGCTGTGTCATGGTCGTCCCTTCACCGATGGTTCCTTCACGAATGGGGGGTGTCGCGCTGAGCCAGTTCGCGGCTGGCATCGAGGTAGCTCATCGCCCCTCGGGAGCCGGGGTCGTAGTCGATGATCGTCATGCTGTAGCCGGGTGCCTCGGAGACCTTCACGCTGCGCGGAATCACCGTGCGCAACACCTTATCCCCGAAGTAGCGGCGTACCTCGGCCGCGACCTGGTCGGCCAGCTTGGTCCGCCCGTCGTACATGGTCAGGACCACGGTGGTCACCTCAAGCGCCGGATTCAGATGGGCCTTCACCATCTCGATATTGCGCATCAGCTGTGACACGCCCTCCAGCGCGTAGTACTCGCACTGGATCGGGATCATCACTTCCGGTGCGGCAACGAGTGCATTGATCGTCAGCAACCCCAGCGAGGGCGGGCAGTCGATGAAGACGTAGTCGAAGTCGAAGTCGCCGAGCGCGGCGAGCGCGGTCCGCAGCCGGTTCTCGCGCGCCACCATGCTCACCAACTCGATCTCGGCCCCGGCCAGATCGATCGTCGCCGGGACGCAAAACAGTCGATCGCTGTGCGGACTCTGCTGCAACGCCTCCCCCAACGACACGTCGCCGAGCAGCACCTCGTACGACGACGGTGTGCCCGACTGCCGATCGGCGATGCCCAGCGCCGTGCTCGCATTGCCCTGAGGGTCGAGGTCGATGACGAGGGTCTTGAGTCCCTGCACCGCGAGCGCAGCGGCGAGGTTGACCGCGGTCGTGGTTTTGCCAACCCCACCCTTTTGGTTGGCGACCGTGAAGAGCCGGCGCCCCTTCGGCCGGCGCAGCGGCGCGTAGGTCGTGTGCAGCACCCGCATGGCGCGTTCCGCCGCGGCACCGATCGGAGTGTCGAAGTCGTCGGATGTTTCACGTGAAACCATCGCACTGCCCGCCGTTTCCTCTACCGGAGCCGCCGGCTCCTGAACCGACTCCTGAACCGCGACGGAAGGCGCAGCCGTCGCGCGACCTCGAGGAGACCTCATCCCGTACTCCCGGTGCGGAACCGCGCCGACCGGTGGTGCGGCTGCGTCCCGCGCCGCGCTACCACCACGGTTGCCGGCTGACGCAAGAAGGTCGCGCCACAT
>NZ_JBYCLC010000407.1:0-9741 GCF_057473685.1 Mycobacterium sp. TH-M116
CCGGATCCAGGTAGCGGTTGCGCGACGACATCGCCAGGCCGTCGGGCTCGCGGATGGTCGGCACCCCGACCACGGCAACGTCGATGTTCAGGTCGGCGACCATCTGGCGGATCAGGACCAGCTGCTGGAAGTCCTTCTCGCCGAAGAAGACCCGGTCCGGACGCACGATCTGCAGCAGCTTGCACACCACCGTCAGGACGCCGGCGAAGTGGGTCGGGCGGGCGCCGCCTTCGAGCTCGGCTGCCAGCGGACCGGGCTGCACCGTGCTGCGCAGGCCGTGGGGATACATCGCGGCGGCGCTCGGCGCGAACACCATCTCGACGCCCTCGTCCGACAACAGAGCCACGTCGTCGTCGAGCGTGCGGGGGTAGGCATCGAGGTCTTCACCCGGGCCGAACTGCAGCGGGTTGACGAAGATCGAGACCACGACCACCGAGCCGGGCACCCGCTTGGCGGCCCGCACCAGTGCCAGGTGCCCGTCGTGCAGCGAGCCCATGGTGGGCACCAGCATCACCCGGCGCCCCGTCTGGCGCAGCGCCCGGCTGACGTCGGCGACGTCGCGCGGCGCCGAGTACACGTTGAGTTGGCCGGGGTCGAAGACCGGCGACCGCGCCACGGTCATCGCACCAGCACCTTGACGACGTCCTCGGGCGCGTGCGCGCGCTGCGCGGTCCGCAGGGCGTTCACCCGGTACGCCTGGGCCAGGTCCGAGTCGACCTTGGCCAGCGCGGCCAGATGCCCGGCGACCGCGGCCGCGTCACCGCGGGCGACGGGTCCGGTGAGCGCCGACTGGCCGCGTTGCAGGGTGTTCTCCAGTGCTGCCCGGGCCAGCGGCCCGACGATGCGCTCGGCGATGCCGCCGGGCTGGTCGTCGACGATTTGTCCCCCGCCAGCGGGAGGAACCCCCAGGCCGAGCACCTCTTGCCCGCGCAGCGCGGCCCGCAGTGCATCGAGGGCATCGGCCAGGACGGTCACGATGTGGTTGCCCGCATGCGCCAGGGCGGCGTGGTAGAGCACGCGGGCGTCCTCACGGACGCAGAACGGTTCGCCACCCATCTCCAGGACCAGAGACTGCCCCACCGCAGATCCGACGTCGTCGGCCGCAGTGATCCCGAAACAGGTGTCCGGCAGCCTGCGGATGTCCTCATCGGACCCGGTGAACGTCATCGCCGGGTGGATCGCGAGCGGTATGCAGTCGGGGGTCAGCGGCGCGAGCACGCCGACACCGTTGGCTCCGGAGGTGTGCGCCACGATCGTGCCCGGCCGCACCGCCGACGTCGCGGCCAGACCGGCCACCAGACCGGGGAGTTCGCTGTCGGGTACCGCCAGCAGCAACAACTCCGCGCCGACAGCCACGTCCTGGGGCGCAACGACCGGGGTGTCGGGCAGCCACCGTTGCGCGCGGCGTCGGGACGCGTCGCTGACGGCGCTGCACGCGACCACGACGTGGTCGGCGCGCTCCAGCGCAACACCCAGGGCGGTTCCCACCCGGCCGGCCGAGATGATCCCCACCTTCAGTCTGGCCGGACGCAAACCGTCGAACTGCACCATCGCAGACGACCTCACCTAAGTCTTCGTTCGTTCCGGTCCCAGTCTCACGGGTACCGGACGGTCACCAAGACTGTAGTCGATGGCCGGACCGGACCCAACGCGACAGGGCCCCGGCTCAGACGTTACGGCGGCGGCGGCGCCCAACCCCGGACGACTCGACCTGCAACCGCGCCAGCAGTTGGGCGACCGACTGCCCACCCGAAGGCGGGCCGTTCGCCACGTCGGAGCCGTCCGCGCCGCCATGGCGCGGTGCGGGCTCCGGGGCCGGCGCCGGCGCCAGTCGCGGCGGCTGCTGCTCGGCGGCCGGTGGCACCGGGGGCTGCGGTGCCGGTGCCGGCGCCGCAGCGGGCGCCCTGACCGGAGGCGGGACCACCACCGGCTCGTCGGGGACCGTGAAGTTGCGGACGCCGAAGTCGCGGTATTCCGCCGAATGCCGCGACCGCGAGCGGCGGCCGGACTCCCCGTGGGGCCGCGGGGCGTCCCGCTCACCGCGTGAACCGGTGGGGACGGGTCCCCCGCGCGAGTCGCGGTAGCCTTCGGGCTCTCGCTGCTCGCGGGATTCTCCAAAAGGCTCGTCGGCGCCGATGTGGCGGGAGCCGCGCTGCCTCCCAGACGGATCGCCGCCGGGCGGTGCCGCGGTTCCGGAGGGCAGCCACCGGCCGTTGGCGACCGGCTCCCAGTCCTGGTCCCGGGCCTGCGCTTGCGGGGGCGGCGGCGTGCGGTGCCGGAAGTCGAACTGCGGCTCCGGCTCCGGCGCATGGGAGGTTTCCTGTGGCGCCTCGTGGAAGCGCACGCGTTCGCGTGGGGGCGGCTGCCGCCGGGGCGGCAGCAGAGGCTCCTCGGGCACGTCGATGATGGCCGGCTCGTCGGAGCAGCCGTCGGGGGTGTTCGAGACCCCCAGGGCCTCCGGGGCCTGGGGCGAGTGGTGCTGCGGCCCCGGCGTCACGCGGTCGCTGGACACCCAATCGACGGGCGCTCCCGCACCGTTGCGGTCCCATTCGCTGTACGCGCGAGCGCGGGGAACCTCGGTATCGAGCGTTTCGATCGCGGGACGCTCCTTGAGGTCCGTGTCGAACAGGATCTCCAAGCTGGTCCGCAATGCGTTCAGTTCCGCTCGCAACGCCGCGACCTCGTCGGCGCTCTGGGCCCGCAACTCGGAGGCCAGTTCGCGGCGCAGCTGGGACTCCACCGTCAGCTCGTACTCACGGCGGGCCGATATCTCCCGGTCCAGTTGCAGGTCGTAGACCAGCTTCAAGTCACGCACCCGTGACTGGTCGGCGTCGCTCTGCCGGCGATACAGCACGGACACGAAGGCGCCGGCCACCGCAGCCCACAGCGCCAGGATCACCGCGAGCTTGAGAAGTTCCACGCGGTTGGTGAAAACCAGCGCGGAACTGGCTCCCATCGCGAGAACCAGCAACGCGGTCAGGAGTGCCCAACCCGGCCTGCGGCCGCCGCGCCGTACCCGGGCGCCGCGGGACAGAACGGTCATGGCCCGACTGTACCTCTGCGAGGTCATTGCGCGTGTCGGGCCGGTCCGGCGATTCTCAGTTAGCGGTACCCGACGTCCCGGGCCGGTCAAATCTCGGCGCCCTCACCGTGCTCGGGTGGTTCTGGCGGAGATTTGCAGCAATGTTGCAGCCACAGCCCGGCGACGAGCAGCACCAGCGCGCTGACGGCCGCGACCACCGTCCCGGTGGTGTCCTCGGCGGCTACCCGCAGCCAGGACCGGCGCGGCAGAAGGTACCCCAGCACCCCGATCCACAAGCCCAGCATCAACGCGCCGACCCAGGCCGACGCCTTGGCCACCACCACGCTGCGCGCCACCGCCAGCGGGTGCAGCCGGCCGGCCCCGGGGCCGATCTCGCAGCCGCTGATCTTGGTCCGCACGTAGCGCGCCCACAGCGCCTCGGCGGCGGCCACCGCGAGCAGCGAGATCCCGGTCCACGCGGTGATGCGCGGGAACCACCGGTCCATGGCGCTGAACAGCAGGTATCCCAGCACCGCGGCGGCGACCACCGCGGCCGTGAGGTCACGTCGGCGGGTCGGGCCCATCAGCTTCCCCGCGTCGTGAGCGTCAGGTCGGTCAGCCGCACGCTGTGCCGGTCGGCGGGTTCCAGCTCGGCGAGCAATCCGGCGATCGGCCGCGGCCCCTCGACAACCGTCAGCCAGGCGTCGGGATCGACGGCCAGCCAAGGGATCAACACAAAAGCCCGCAGATGGGCCAGCGGGTGCGGCAGCGTCAGGGTCTTCTCGCGAGCGATCACCTCGGCTTCCCCGTGGCAGACGATGAGGTCGACGTCGAGGCTGCGCGGACCCCAGCGTTCGCCGCGGACCCGGCCGGCCGCCCGCTCGAACTCCTGCCCGCGCCGCAGCCAGGCGTGCGCGTCGCACGCGGCGTCGTCGGCGATGAGCACCGCGTTGAGGAAGGGCGCCTGGTCCACCCGGCCCCAGGGATCGGTCTCGTATACCGGGGACACCGCGCGCACCGCCTCACCCAGCCCGTCGACGACCGATTGCAGCCGCGCCAGCCGGTCCCCCAGGTTGGAGCCGATGGACAGCACGACGCGCGTCATCGCGCTCCGCCGGCCGGGACCATCGAACCACGGCCGCCGCGCCGTGACCGCCGGACCACGACCGCCACATCGGCGAACCGCTGCGGGATCGGAGCCGACGGTTTGTGCACCACCACCTCGACGGCGTGCACACGCCGGTCCCCCATCACCTGGTCGGCGATCTCGCCCCCGACCGTTTCGATCAGGTTGCGGGGCGCTCCGCCCACCACCCCGGCCGCCAGACCGGCCAGCGCGGCGTAGTCGTAGGTGTCGGCCAGGTCGTCGCTGGCGGCCGCGGCCGCGAGATCGATCCACACGGTGATGTCGACGACGAACTCCTGCCCGTTGGCGCGTTCGTGTTCGAAGACCCCGTGGCGACCGTGAAGTGCCAAGCCGCGCAATTCGATTCGATCAGCCATCTCGATCAGCCATCTCGATCAGCCATGGCGTCCAGTCGTCTCGGGTTGCGTCCAGGCCCCGACGACCTTGAGGGCGTCGACCGAGGCCCGCACGTCATGCACCCGTACCCCCCAGGCACCGTACAGGGCGGCCAGCGCGGAAATCACCGCAGTCGCCGTCTCGCGGCCGTCAGGCGGCCGCGGCGACCCGTCGGGGCCGGCCAGCAGCGTACCGAGGAACCGTTTGCGCGAGGCGCCCAACAGAACCGGGATACCGGTGGAGACCAGATGCGGCAGGGCGTGCAGCAGCGCCCAGTTGTGTCGCCCCGTCTTGGCGAATCCGAGGCCCGGGTCGATCACGAGCTTGGCCGGATCGACGCCCGCGGAGACCGCGTCGTCGACGCTCGAGAGCAACTCCGCGCGCACGTCGGCCACCACGTCGCGATAACTCGGGGCGCGGTGCGGGTGCTCAGGCGACACAGGTCGCCAGTGCATCAGCACCCAGGGCACGCCGGCATCGGCCAGCAGCGGCGCCATCGCCGGATCGGCCCGTCCGCCGGACACGTCGTTCACGATGCGCGCGCCGCTGTGTAGCGCCGCCCGCGCAACGTCGGCGTGCATCGTGTCGATGCTCACCGTGACACCTTGCGCAGCAAGCTCTTTGACGACCCGGACGACGCGCGATGCCTCAACCCTGGAATTGATCCGCGTGGCGCCGGGACGGGTGGACTCGCCGCCCACGTCGACGATCTCCGCGCCGTCGGCGGCCAGTGCCAGTCCGTGGGCCACCGCGGCGTCGGCATCAAGGTAGCGCCCGCCATCCGAGAACGAATCGTCGGTGACGTTCACAACCCCCATGACCTGCACAGGCGGGGGTTCACTTACGCAGGATGAGGTCGAGAGCTTCGGCTCGCGAGGCGGCATCGTGCTTGAACTGGCCGCGCACCGCCGACGTCGTGGTGACGGCGCCGGGTTTGCGGACGCCGCGCATCGCCATGCACAGATGCTCGGCTTCGACGACGACGATCACCCCGCGGGGGTCGAGCCGGTTCACCAGGGCATCGGCGATCTGGCTGGTGAGCCGCTCCTGAACCTGGGGCCGCTTGGCGTACAGGTCGACCAGGCGGGCGATCTTCGACAACCCGGTCACCCTGCCGTCCTTGCCGGGGATGTAGCCCACATGGGCCACACCGTGGAACGACACCAGATGATGCTCACACGTGGAGTACATCGGGATTTCCTTGACGATCACCAGTTCGTCGTGGTCTTCGTCGAACATGGTGTTCAGCACCGTGCCGGGGTCGAGGTAGAGCCCGGAGAACATCTCGTGGTAGGCGCGGGCCACCCGCGCCGGGGTGTCCCGCAGGCCATCCCGGTCCGGGTCCTCGCCGATCGCGTACAGCAACTCGCGAACCGCGGACTCGGCACGCTGCTGGTCGAACGACCGCACGTGTCCGGGCGCGGGAGGGGTGTCGGAGTCGAGATCCGGCAAGGCCATCGGGTGCTCCGTTCCTCAGCCTCGGGCCGGCGGACTGAACCGGCGGACGTCGTCATCCGGCCGGTCGGGTGCCCGTGCCGGATCGGGGGCGGTATGCGGGCCGGTTTGGCCGGCCGGTGGGTGCGGGGGGTACGGAGCCGGGGCCTGGCCCGGCTGCCCCGGGTAGTGGCCCACCGGCTGCGGCCAGTAAGGCTGCTGCTGCTGAGGCGGATACCAGTGGCCGGGCTGCGGTTCCTGCGGCGGCCAGCCGGGCGCATGCCAGCCGGCCGGGGCACCGTAGTCGGGCTGGGTGGGGCCGTGTGGCCCCTCCTGCCGATTTCCGGCTTGGCCGCCGCGGGAACTGTGGGAGCCATTCCCGCCGTGGGCGTTTTTGGCGACCTCGCCGCGCGCGGCCTCGGCGGCCTGGCTCGCCCGCGCGATCGCCGCCTTGAAGGCCGGCTCGGGGACCGGCGGGGGCCATGGATCGCCACGCTCGATCGCCAGCTCGCCGGGCGTCTTGATCGGCGGCTTGTCCGACGGGATGCGACCCCCGAAGTCGTCGAACATGGTCAGGCGGGGACGCTTCTCGACGCCGGCGAAGATGCTCTCCAGTTCTGGCCGGTGCAGAGTTTCCTTGTCCAACAGCTCGCCGGCCAGGGCGTCGAGGGTGTCGCGGTACTCGGTGAGGATCTCCCAGGCCTCGGTGTGCGCAGCCTCGATCAGCTTGCGGACCTCGTCGTCGATGTCGCGAGCGACCTCGTGCGAGTAGTCGGCCTGGTTGCCCATGGTCCGGCCCAGGAACGGGTCACCGTGCTCGGAGCCGTACTTGACGGCGCCCAGTTTGGAGCTCATGCCGAACTCGGTGACCATCGCCCGCGCGATCTTGGTGGCCTGCTCGATATCGGAGACCGCGCCGGTGGTCGGTTCGCGAAACACCAGCTCCTCGGCGGCGCGCCCACCCATCGCGAACACCAGCTGCGCGATCATCTCCGAGCGCGTCCGCAGGCCCTTGTCGTCCTCCGGCACCGCGACCGCGTGCCCACCCGTGCGGCCCCGGGCCAGGATCGTCACCTTGTAGATCGGCTCGATGTCGGGCATCGCCCACGCCGCCAGGGTGTGTCCGCCCTCGTGGTAGGCGGTGATCTTCTTCTCGTGCTCGCTGATGATCCGGCTCTTGCGCCGCGGCCCGCCGACGACCCGGTCCACCGCCTCCTCCAGAGCGGCTCCGGTGATGACGGTGCCGTTTTCCCGGGCGGTCAGCAGAGCGGCCTCATTGATCACATTGGCCAGATCGGCACCGGTCATGCCGACCGTGCGCTTGGCCAGCCCGTCCAAGTCGGCGTCGGGGGCAATGGGCTTGCCCTTGGCATGCACCCGCAGTACCGCGCGGCGGCCCGCCAGGTCGGGATTGGACACCGGGATCTGCCGATCGAAGCGGCCGGGCCGCAGCAGCGCCGGGTCCAGGATGTCGGGCCGGTTGGTGGCCGCGATCAGGATGACGCCGGCGCGCGGGTCGAACCCGTCCATCTCCACCAACAGCTGGTTCAGCGTCTGCTCGCGCTCGTCGTGACCGCCGCCGAGTCCGGCACCCCGCTGACGGCCCACCGCGTCGATCTCGTCGACGAAGATGATGCACGGATTGTTCTGCTTGGCCTGTTCGAACAGGTCACGCACGCGAGACGCGCCGACACCGACGAACATCTCGACGAAGTCGGACCCCGAGATGGTGAAGAACGGGACCTCGGCCTCGCCGGCCACCGCGCGCGCCAGCAGGGTCTTACCCGTCCCGGGCGGGCCGTAGAGAAGGACGCCCTTGGGGATCTTGGCGCCCAGCGCCTGGTAGCGACCCGGGTTCTGCAGGAAGTCCTTGATCTCGTAGAGCTCCTCGATCGCCTCGTCGACCCCCGCGACGTCGGCGAAGGTGGTCTTGGGCGTGTCCTTGGAGAGTTGCTTGGCGCGCGACTTGCCGAATCCGAAGCCCATCCGGGCGCCACCCTGCATCCGCGAGAACATCACGAACAGGCCCACCAGCAACAACAGCGGCAGCAAGTAGACCAGCAGCTCACCCAGAATGCTGCCCTGGTTGACGACGGTGCTGATCTTGGCGTCCTTGGCGCTGAGCGCGTTGAACAAGTCGACCGCGTATCCGGTGGGATACTTGGTGATGACCTTGTCGGACCCGTCCGTCTCGCCGTTTCCGTTTTTCAGGGTCAGCCGCAACTGCTGCTCACGGTCGTCGATCTGGGCGCTCTTGACATTGCCGCCGTTGATCTGCGCCATCGCGACCGAGGTGTCGACGGACTTGAAACCGCGGGTGTCGTCGCTGAAGTAGAAGAACGACCAACCGAGCAGCACCACGACAGCGACCGCCGTGACGGTGCGGATCAGATTTTTTCGGTTCATCAATCATCGGCCCTACGGGCCAGGTCCTTCCGATGCACACGTAGCGGGAAAGTTCCAGGCTACCGCCCGCGGTAATCGCCAGCCCGGGGGAGCCGGGCGCGGCCGGTCACCGCCAGCGTGCCGTCCTGCCCAGACAACGACCGGCAGTTCCCGGTTGGTTCGGCAATCGCCGTCGCGATCGGTGTTGCGTGCAGCTCAGCGCTCGTAATACCGCGCCTCGATCACGTTGCCGTCCGGATCGGCGAAATAGTATCCCTGCGGCGCCCACCCGCGGGCCCCATACGAGTGGTTCAGCCGCGCGCCGGTGTCAACGCCTTCGGCTTTCAGGCGCCGATCCAGTGCCTCGTACTCGGATTCCGACAGCGCAAGGCAGACGTGGTTGACGCGGTGCCCGGCACTCCCCGGGACCCGCGTCATGGTCTCGGTGCCCGCGATGCTGTCCACCGGCACGAGGTCGAGGATGGAGTCCTCCGACACGCGCACGCTCGGAAACGGGGCCTCGCCGGCCTCGAACTCGTCGAACCGCACCGGCTCGAGCCCGACCACCCGCGAGTAGAAGTCCATCGCGACGCGAGGGTTGCCCGTCCACAGCACGACGTGATCCAGCCGCATGGTCACACTCACCCGCCCTCGTAGTCATCGAACCCGCGTCAAACGCTATCTCAACGCGCGCCGCGCCCGAGCGCCGATCGCGGCACGCACTTCCACTTCGCAGCCACCGGCAAGTGTGCTTTGGTAACGGAATGCCGACATCGACGGAGCGGTTTGTGGACACCAATGGCGTGCGACTGCGGGTGACGGAAGCGGGAGATCGCGGCGCGCCCGTGGTGATCCTGGCCCACGGCTTCCCGGAACTGGCCTACTCCTGGCGCCACCAGATACCGGTACTCGCCGAGGCGGGCTACCACGTGCTGGCTCCCGACCAGCGTGGCTATGGCGGATCCTCTCGCCCGGATGCGATCGAGGCGTACGACATCCACGCGCTGACGGCCGACCTGGTCGGCCTGCTCGACGATGTCGGCGCCGAGCGCGCCGTCTGGATCGGGCACGACTGGGGCGCCTCGGTCGTGTGGAACGCACCCCTGCTGCATCCTGACCGGGTAGCCGCCGTCGCCGCGCTCAGCGTGCCGCCGGTCCCCCGTCCGCGGGTGGCGCCGACAACGGCGTGGCGCAAGATCGCCGGCGACAACTTCTTCTACATCCTCTATTTCCAAGAGCCCGGTATCGCCGACGCCGAACTGGACGCGGATCCCGCCCGCACGATGCGCCGGATGCTGGGCGGCCTGCGGGCATCCGGGGACCACAGCGCGGCGATGCGCATGGTGGCCCCGGGTCCGGAGGGCTTCATCGAGCGCCT
>NZ_JBYCLC010000408.1:0-1642 GCF_057473685.1 Mycobacterium sp. TH-M116
CGCCTGAGCGGTCACCGGTCAACATTGACACACGGTGCGCGCCCCTCGACACGGTCGACTCCAACACCGAAGATCACGGCAAATTAGAAACCGCTGCCGAGCCTCTGACACGGCTCGACCGCAAAGGGGGTAGATCACCGACTTGCGAGTAACCTCATGTCGTTCGGTCATTTCGGCGTTGGTCGCTGGCGAAACTTGCTGGTAGGAGCAATGATCGAGTCAGGGGTGTTATTTGAGACATCTGAGGTGATCCGCATAAGTCGGCCCAATGCACGGGCGGGCGGCAACGCCGATCGACGCCTCGGAAGCCCGACGCAGCTACAGCTGGCATTGTGCGTACCGCCAACGTGTCGACATCGTTGTGCAAGGGCCTGGCGGGCTTCACGCCACTTGCGAAACCCGCCGTTCAGTCTGCTGTCGAGTCGTGCCAGCGCTCGCCGAGCGCCTTGGCCGCTGTGGACACCTTCATCACGAGGCGGCGCTCGCGGTGCCGGACGGGAACGAAGTGGTAGTGCTCGTAAAACGACTGAGCTTGGTCATCTATCGCATCAACGACGACAAGCCGCCCTCCGCCGATCTCCGACGCGGCAACGGCTTTCCCCAGTGCGTCTAGGAGTAGCTGCTCGCCGTACCCTTGGCCATGCAGCGCTGCATCGATGGCCAGACGGGCAATCAAATATCCGGGTATGCGGGTATAGCCCCCAGCCATCGACCCCGACACGCCGTCGTCTTTCCGCACGATTTCGGTGGGGCAGATGGCGAAATAGGCGCAGACCTTCGGCTCTCCGTGCGGGGTCCATACGTAAACGTGCGCTACTCTGCTGCTGTCCGCGCGGCGAGCCTGTTCGATCAGCCAGCTATTCAGTGACTCATTGCCGCAGTCGAACCCTTCCAGCGTGTGCGCGTCGTCGAGCCGCGCGGACTCGAACATTGCTCAACGCCGTTTGAACGCCGCAGGCTTGCGTGCGGCTGCCGCAAGTCGTGGTGCAGCGTCGGCAGCATCGAGCGAGGACATCAGCTTGTCGAACTGTTCGGGCTCCATCACCGTTAACAGCTCTTGGCGCAGGATGTCCTCGGCACGTTGGATCGCGGCTTTCCGGACGAACTCCGAGGTCTGCTCATGCACGACGTTGGCGGCTAGCTGGATGCGGTCCAGGGTTGCCTCCTCCGCGCGAAGTTCGAAGCGCTTCGCTTTGACTGCCACGACAACATCTCCTTAACTGATCAGCTGTAGTGTACGGTACCTGTACGTACGTCTCTAGGGCAAACGATACCGGCCGCGAGTCAGCGCCAGGAGCGGGTTGTCGTCGGACTCGCGCAGTCCCCAGGCCGCGATCCTCGTCGAGATTGATAACGCGCGACACGTCAACCGCGACGCTGAACGACCTGCGCGCGGTTCGGTGTTCGATGGCCATCCGTGCAGACCACCTGTGACCTGTAGAAACGCACCGCCGGGTGCCGGGAGGCAAGTCGGTTCCGGTCGTTCCTGCCACCGCCCAAGTGGGGGTAGATTCCCGACTTGCGACCAAGGTTAGATGTCTCTGGCGCTTTGACCGTGAGTCCTTGACAAAATGGCTGGTGAAAGCTTCGACGGGCGCATGGGGTGTTGTTTGAGACATGCGAGGTGGGCCAGACATGTCTG
>NZ_JBYCLC010000409.1:0-1963 GCF_057473685.1 Mycobacterium sp. TH-M116
GGGTCCGCGTCGGCGCGCGTGTCGTGCGGGTCATCGGTGGCAGCGACCCACTGAACCTCGTACAGACTTTTGTCCACCCGTTCGGGAGACATGCGCAACGAGGCGCCCAGTGATTGCACGGTGAAGCCGGTGAAGGCGGCGAGCAACCCGCCGTCGTCGCCCGTGATGGTGATGTCGCTTTCGATTTCGTCTGCGGCGACCGACGTGACGCGCACATGGGCGGTCATGGCCTTTTCCGGGGATCGATAGATTGCGCTGCGCCGGACCCGCGTGGGAAGGTATGGCCCCCCGACGGTGTCGTCTCCGAACGACGCTGCGCCGAAGAGTGTTTGGAAGGCCCCGTCGATGAGTGCCGGATGGAATCGGTACCCGTCGATGTCGTCGGCGATCTGAGGTGGAATGCTCAGTTCGGCTGTTGCCCAGCCGGTTCCGGAGGTCACGCTGCCGACCAGCCGGAAAGCGTCACCGTAATCGAACCCGAGCGCCAGGGTGCGGGCGTAGAAGTCGTCGCTGCTCACGGTGGTGGCGGGCCGCGTCCTGCTCGGGGCATCGTCAGAGCCGGGCGGCGACGACAACGTGTCCAGCTCCGCGGTCGCCGTCAGCGTCCACTTCGGGTCACTTGCGGGCGTCGCGGTGAGCGCGGAGAATTCCACGGCACCCGTCTGGCGGTTGAGCGTGGTCCTGAGCACGGGATCGCAGGTTTCGTCGAGGATGAGCGCCCGGTGCAGCCTCAGGTCGTTCACCCTGTGATCCGTCGATCCGTAGGCGGCTTCCGCTGCGGCCAAAGCTATTTCGACGAACACCGCCGCCGGCACCACCACGCTCCCCTGCACCCGGTGATCTGCCAGGAACGGGATGATGGCGGTGCTCAACTCCACCTCCCAGGTGGAGTGAACACCGCCCACCGGTTGGCCCAGCAGTGGGTGCACCGGTTCGTAATGCAGGTCCTCCGCCGCTTCCTGCGTCTCGTTCCAATAACGCCTGGATTGCCACGGATACACCGGGAGCTTGGCCAGTCGCGCTCCCTGCGGGGGGAACAGAACGTCCCACGCGACCCGGTGGCCGTGGCAGTGCAGTTCGCCGACGCAGTCGAGCAGCGTGCGAATGTCGTCCTCGTTGCGCCGCGCGCTCGCCAGAACGGCCACGTCCGTCTGTTGGGTGGCGGCGGTTTCGGCTATGGACGCCGCGAGCACCGGATGCGGGCCCAGCTCGACGAAGTGGGTATAGCCGTCATCGAGCAAACGTCGTATCGCGGACTCGAACAGCACTGTGGCGCGGATGTTTTGCCACCAGTAGGCCGCACCGGCGAGATTCCCGTCCAGCGCTTCGCCGGTGACCGTGGAGTACAGCGGAATCGTGGCCGGCGCGGGTGACAACGTGCTCAGGGCGCTGCACAGCTCGTCTTTCAACGGGTCCATGTGGTGGGTGTGATACGGCACGTTGCCGGGCAGGAAACGATGGAAGATCCTGCGCTCGTCCAGCTGGCGGGCCAAACCGTCGAGGACGTCGCCATCGCCTGCGAGGGTGAGCGATGACGGGCCGTTGACTGCGGCAACGGACACCCGCCGCCCGATCTCGTCACGAGTCTCGTCGTCGAGCGCGTGGAAGACCGAGTCGGCGTCGGCTCCGACGGCAAGCATGCGGCCCAGGCCGCTCGCGCGCTGTTGCAGGCGGCTTCGGTGAAACACCACCTGCACCGCTTGCTCGAACGTGAGGACACCGCTGAGGTAGTGTGCGGCGACCTCGCCGGCGCTGTGCCCGACCACCGCGTCGGGCCTGATCCCGAACTGTTCGAGCTGTGCGGCGAGCGCGACCTGGATGGCGAAGTTGGCGGGTTGCGCCACCTCGGTTTCGGCCATCCGAGAACGTGATTGGTCGGCCCGAAGTTCGTCGACCAGTGACCAGTTCGTGTAGTGCGAGAGCTCCCGATCGCACCGCAGGATGCTCTCTGTGAAGGCGGTAT
>NZ_JBYCLC010000410.1:0-1770 GCF_057473685.1 Mycobacterium sp. TH-M116
GGGGGAACGTCCAGTGTCACGTCTTCCCAGATCCTCGAGGCGCCGAAGGACTTGGTCAGTCCGTTGACCTCGATAGCAACGCCCATGGGAAATCCTTCCGTCCTCGGGGTATGCCCACCACCTGCCGATTCGTGTGGTTTGAGTCACTGTAGCGCACGCCCGGGGTGTGGCATCGCCGTTGCGCAGCCCCGCATCAGGTCAGTGGCCGACCCGCCTGCCGGGAAAAGGTCAGCCGGCCGGCGCCCAGTTGCCGTGGAAGCCCATCGGTACCCGCTGCGGCAGGTGCACGGTGGCCACGGACTCGCAGGTTCGGGCGTCCAGCAACAGCAGTTGCCCCTCATCGAAGCCGCGGTGGTAGCCGTAGCCCATCAGGATGCCGTCGTCCTCGGCCCGCCCCGTCCGGGAGGCCCCGGGATTGGCAACGAAGCACATCTCGCCGAGCAACAGGTCGGGGTCGAGCGCGGCCGTCGTCGTGGACCCCGTCGCGTAGTCGTGCTTGTACAGCGCGGAGCCGCCGCCCGAGAACACCGCGCCGACGGTGTAGCCGAACCGGTGCGCCGCGCCGAGCCGCTCCTCGTTGATGCGCGGAAACTCCTGGGACCGGTCGTCGCGGCATTCGGTGCTCACCGCTCCGGTGGCCAGATTGATCGTCCAGCGGTCGAGCGTGGGCGGGGCGTCGCCGGGCCCGTGCCGGTCGCGGTCGAACATCCGCGAGTAGCGGACCACGTCGAGCACCAGGACCTCGGCGCCGTCCCGCACCTCGGAGTAGGCGTTGAGCGGGTGGTAGACGTAGCAGGGTTCGATCTCGAACCAGCGCACGTCGTCGTTGCCGCCCTCCCGGGGCATGACGCCGATGCGCGCGGGGTAACGGGGATTCCAGGCGTAGGGCATCCGGTCGGAGTGCCGCGGGCTGCGGTTCATCACCGCGTTGACCGGGCCCGGTACCCGGACGCGCCCGATCAGCGACTGCAGCACCATGCGTGCGGGCACCGACAGCCAGCGCGGCACGGACGCGGGCAGCACCTGCCCCGGGTCGAAGGTCACCGGCAGGTCATAGATCACCACGTACTTGTCGGTCAGCGAGAAGTCGTGCATCATCGGCGACCCGGACACCTCGATGTCGACGGTGCGGCGAGCGCGGCCGGCGGTGTCGATCACCGAGTACTGCACGGTGCGCCCGCGGGCGAACGAGTAGGACACCGCGTGCAGTTCGCCGGTCGCCGGGTCGCGGTGCGGATGGGCGGTGTAGCCGCCTGCCAGGGTGCCATCGAAGTCGCACGTCCCCACCGTGTCGAGTTCGTCGGTGAGCTCGTAGTTGGCGATTCCGCCCTCGACCAGGGCCAGGGTCTTTCCGGCGTGGGTCAGCACGTTGGTGTTGGCGCCCAGGGCCAGCATGCCCGCGCGCGGGTCGAGTCGGCCCGGCACCGGCTCGCCGAGGGCGGCGCACACCGACAGGCTGCGCACCCAGCGGTTGCGGTACCAGCGGGCCTTGCCGTCGCGCAGCGCCACCCCGTGCACCATGCCGTCGCCGCTGAACCAGTGGTATGCGGCGGGGTTGACCTCGGCGGCCGGGTTGGGGCCATTACGCAGATAGCGTCCGTCGAGGTGGTCGGGGATGTGGCCGGTCACCGTGAGGTCGGCCGCGGTGACCTCGGCGCTCACCGGCGCCAGGAAACCCTCGAGGTAGGTGTTGCGTTCGGAGGTCCGGGCGGAAGCGGTCTGGGGGGACGTCATGGCCGATCTCCTATAACATTGTTATTTCGGCGTTAT
>NZ_JBYCLC010000411.1:0-22330 GCF_057473685.1 Mycobacterium sp. TH-M116
TGGTCGACGGCGGTGTCGTGGTGAAGGTACTGCTCGTCACGGGGTTGTGGCTGGCGGGATGGGGTGCGGCGCGACTGGTCGACACGGCACTGCCGGATGCAGGCGCGCCCGGCCAGTTCGTCGCGACCACGCTGGCGATCTGGAATCCGTATGTGGCCGAACGATTGCTGCAAGGGCACTGGAGCCTGCTGGTCGGCTACGGCTGTCTGCCGTGGGTGGCGACGGCGATGCTCGCGCTGCGGTCGTCCGGGACCGGGTTTGCCGCCCTGGTCTTCTGGATCGCGGCAGCCGGCCTGACCCCGACCGGGTTGATGCTGGCCGCGACGGTCGCGTTGGTGTGTGTCGGTACACCGGGCCCGGGCCGCTCGCGCCGGCTGTGCGCCGCGGTGACCGTGGGCGCCGCTCTGGTGGCGGCGCTGCCCTGGCTGACCGCGGCGGCAATGAGCTCGTCGCTGACCGCCCATACGGCGGCGAACGGGCTCGGGGTGCGGGTGTTCGCGCCGCGCGCCGAGCCCGGCCTGGGCACGCTGCTCAGCCTGGCCAGCCTCGGCGGCATCTGGAACGGCCAGGCCGTACCCGCCTCGCGGGCAACACTTTTCGCGATCTGTTCGGCCGTGGCGTTGCTGGGTGTGGTGGTCGCCGGTGCGTCGGCGGCGGCGCGCCGGTGCACCGCGGCGCCACTGCTCGTACTGGCGGTGGTCTCGGTGCTGGTGGTCGCCACGCTGGCGACCGGGCCGGGGCTGCGCGCGCTCGGCACCCTGGTCGATGCCGCACCGGGCCTCGGCGTGGTGCGCGACGGGCAGAAGTGGGTGGCACTGGCGATGCCCGGCTATGCGCTGGCGGGCGCCGGCGCGGTGGTGACGCTGCCCAGGTGGGCAAGGCCGCTGAAACCGTCAGCCACCGCGCTGGTGTGCTGCCTCGCGCTGATCGCGACACAGCCTGACCTGGCGTGGGGCCTGGGCGGAAGGGTTATGCCGGTGCGCTACCCGCCGGGGTGGGCGGCCGTGGCGGCGGCGGTCAACGCCGATCCGCGCGCTGTCGCAGTGCTGCCGGCCGGGACCATGCGGCGGTTTTCGTGGTCCGGTCCCGCACCCGTGCTGGACCCGCTGCCTCGTTGGGTGCGCGCCGACGTGCTCACCACCGGTGACCTGATCATCTCCGGCGTCGTCGTACCAGGGGAGGGCAGCCACGCCCGCGCGGTCCAGGACCTGTTGTTGACGGGGCCCGACCCGTCCGTGGCGGCCGGCGCCGGCGTGGGGTGGCTGGTCGTCGAATCGGGCAGCGCCGGTGACATGGGCGCGGCCCGTCGCACCCTGGACGCCCTGGCGCCTGTCTACCGTGACGACGAGATCGCGCTCTACCGGATCGGCGGCGACACCGCGGAGGGGTCCGCGGCCCGGCGCGACGTGACGCTCGCCGCGCACCTGGCTTGGCTGGCGCTGCTGATCGCGGGGGCCGCCGGCGCAGTGGTCGGCTCAGTTCGGCGCTGTTCGGCGCCGCCGCGGCGCGGGCGCCGCCCTCCACGACACATAAATCATGGCGACGACACGCCGAGAGACGTCGCATAGGTTTATGCGTCGCGGGGCGCGCGCTCAGATGCCGGTGCCGACCAGACCACTGACGAGCCGGCCGGCCTGTACCGCCTCCAACACACCGCGCATCGCCGTGGCGCTCTGCGCCCAGGAAAACTCGCCGGTGCGTGTCTGCGCCTTGGCGCCGAGTTGATCCCGCAGCACCGGATCGGACAGCAATTCCTCGAGGCGATCGACCAGCTCGGCATGGTCGTCCACCAGGATGCCGGTCACCCCGTCGACGATCGAGTCGGACAGGCCGCCCGAGGACCGGTAGCCGATGGTGGGCACCCGGTGTTGGGCCGCCTCGACGACCGCCAGACCCCATCCCTCCTTGCGCGAGGGCAGCACGTGTACCCACGAGCCCTGCAGCACATGGTGTTTGGTGACGTCGTCGACGTGGCCATGGAAGACCACCGCGTCGGTGATGCCGAGGGAGTGAACGTGGTCGACGAGCCGCTGCCGCCACCATCCGTCGCCGACGATGTCGAGGCGCAGACCCGGTATGCCCGGTCTGCGCCGGAGCAGCTCCGCAACGGCTTCCAGCGCGTCCTCGATCTGCTTGTGCGGGACCAGTCGCGACAGCACCACCACCCGCGGGGTTGCCGCCTGCGGGCCGGACAACGACGGCGCCGGCGCCTCGTCGAGGCCGTTACGGACGACCGCGATCCGCTCGCCGTCCACCCCGAGGGCGACCAGATCCCGAGCCGAGGGCAGCGAAACCGTCAGGTACTGGTTGCGCCGATTCAGCCACGGCGACAGTTTCGACTCGACGAACCAGCCCACCCGGCCGAGCACCGGCCCGGCCACCGGCCACTGCTCGCGATGGCAGTGGTGTACCAGCACCACCACCCGGCGGCCGTACACCAGCCGGGCCAGAAACGGCAGCCCGTTCTGCGCGTCGACGACCACGTCGGGCCGCGCCCGCCGCAGCCGCCCGAGCCCCAGTCGCGCCCCGGCCTCCTGAACGGCCATCACCAGCAGCGCCCACACGTAGACCGAGTAGCGGCCACCGGCGCGCACGATCCGCACGCCATCGACCACCTCGCGGCGCGGCGCGCCTGGATAGCGGGCGGTGCGCAGTGTGACGGCGATGCCCGAGCCGGCCAGCTGCGCTCCGATGCGCTGCAGGTACGCCTCGCTGCCTCCGCCCTGGGGATGGCCGGTGTCGCGCCAGCACAACAGCAGCACCGAGCGCAGGGGAGACATCGGGATCAGCCTAGCCGGGCGACGATGCCCGCCGCGCAGCGGCGGGAGGAGGAGACCGGCCATCCAACCCAGCCGGGCGACCAGTGTGACGCGCAGCCATAGGGTTGGCCGGTGGCCGTCACCGACATCTTCGCCCGCCGGGCGACGCTTGCGCGCTCATTGCGGCTGCTGTCGGCGTTCCGCCACGAGCAGCCCGACCCGCCGCGGTTCTACCGGGCACTCGCCGCCGACACCGTGGCAATGGTCGGCGACCTGTGGCAGGCGGCCCGCGCCGAGACCCCGGCCGGCCGCACGCTGCTCGACGTCGGCGGCGGCCCCGGTTATTTCGCAGCGGCCTTCACCGAGACCGGTGTCCGCTATATCGGCGTCGAGCCGGACCCGGACGAGATGCACGCGGGCGGACCCACGAAGGCCGGGGCGACGCCCAGCGGGAAAACGTTCGTCCGGGCATCGGGCATGGCGTTGCCGTTCGCCGACGACGCGGTGGACATCTGCCTGTCGTCCAACGTCGCCGAGCACGTACCGCGGCCCTGGCAGCTCGGCAGCGAGATGCTGCGGGTCACCAAGCCTGGCGGGCTGGTGGTGCTGTCCTACACCGTGTGGCTGGGCCCGTTCGGCGGCCACGAGATGGGGCTGACGCACTACCTGGGCGGCGCACGCGCCGCCGCGCGGTACGCCCGCAGACACGGCCACCCGGCGAAAAACCACTACGGGTCGTCGTTGTTCGCGGTGTCGGTTGCCGACGGTCTGCGGTGGGCCGCGAGCACCGGCGCGCTCGTCGCCGCATTTCCCCGCTACCACCCCCGATGCGCCTGGTGGTTGACGTCGGTGCCGCTGTTGCGCGAGTTCCTGGTCAGCAATCTGGTGCTGGTCCTCTCGCCGTCGTAATGAAACATGTTCTCGTTTTGCTTTCGCTTGGGTAGGGTGGCGCCCATGGGCGACATCAAGACCGAATACGACAACCTGTTCATCGGCGGCAAGTGGACAAAACCGGCCACCTCTGAGGTGATCGAGGTGCACTGCCCGGCCACCGGCGAATACGTCGGCAAGGCGCCGCTCGCCGCGGCGGCCGACGTGGACGCAGCGGTCGCCGCGGCCCGCGCCGCGTTCGACACCGGCCCCTGGCCCACCACCCCGCCGAAGGAGCGCGCCGCCGTCATCGCCAACGCGCTCAAGCTGATGGAGGAGCGCAAGGACACGTTCACCGCGGTCCTCGCAGGAGAGACCGGTCAGCCACCCACCGGCATCGAAACGATGCACTGGATGAGCTCGATCGGCGCGCTGAACTATTTCGCCGGTCCTGCTGTCGACGAGGTCACGTGGCGCGAGGTTCGCAACGGCAGCTACGGGCAGACCGTCGTCTACCGGGAGCCCATCGGCGTGGTGGGAGCCATCGTGGCATGGAACGTGCCTCTGTTCCTGGCGGTCAACAAGCTGGGCCCGGCGCTGCTGGCCGGCTGCACCGTGGTGCTCAAGCCGGCCGCCGAGACACCGCTGAGTGCAAACCTTTTAGCGGAAACCTTCGCCGAGGCGGGGCTCCCCGAGGGCGTGCTGTCGGTAGTGCCCGGCGGGGTCGAGACCGGCCAGGCACTGACGTCCAACCCGGCTGTCGACCTCTTCTCCTTCACCGGTAGCTCCGCCGTCGGCAAGGAGATCGGCCGGCGGGCCGCGGACATGCTCAAGCCGTGCACCCTGGAACTCGGCGGGAAATCCGCGGCCATCGTCCTCGAGGACGTCGACCTGGCCTCCGCGATCCCGATGCTGGTGTTCTCCGGGATCATGAATACCGGGCAGGCCTGCGTTGCCCAGACCCGCATCCTGGCCCCCCGCTCGCGGTACGACGAGATCGTGGACGCAGTCAGCACTTTCGTACAGGCGCTACCGGTGGGCCCGCCGTCGGACGCGGCCGCCCAGATCGGGTCGCTGATCTCGGAGAGGCAGCGCGCCCGCGTCGAGGGCTACATCGCCAAGGGCATCGAGGAGGGCGCTCGGCTGGTGTGTGGCGGCGGCCGCCCCGAGGGCCTGGACGCTGGCTTCTTCGTGCAGCCCACCGTCTTCGCCGACGTCGACAACAAGATGACGATCGCGCAGGAGGAGATCTTCGGCCCGGTGCTGAGCATCATCGGTTACGACACCGAAGAGGACGCGATCACGATCGCCAACGACTCGGTGTACGGCCTGGCCGGCAGCGTGTGGACCACCGACATCGACAAGGGCATCAAGATCGCCGAGAGGGTCCGCGCCGGAACCTACGCCATCAACTGGTATGCGTTCGACCCCTGCTGCCCGTTCGGCGGCTACAAGAACTCCGGCATCGGTCGCGAGAACGGGCCCGAAGGCGTCGAGCACTTCACCCAGCAGAAGAGCGTGCTGATGCCGATGGGCCACAGCCTGCAGGGCTGAGGCGGGCAGACGCCCCGTATGCCGGGCGTGCACGTTGCGCGAGGTTTCGGTCGGACGACCTCTCGCGCGGAGTGCACGCCCGGCATTTTGCGGTCCGCAGGAGCCCAAGCCATTAGGCAAGACACCATAGAAGCCGGGCTTTAGCCCCTCGCTCTGGAACCGGCTGTGACCGCCATCTCACCAGTTTTGTCTGGTGTGCCGGTTACTTAGGTAATAGAAATTGCTTGCTGGACGGGTGTCTTATATGATTCTCAGCATAATCAAGGGCCGCACACGGCTGGGGAGAGAAGCATGTGGATCATCGAGCTCAACGTCGGCGGCTGCCAGTTCATCCGCGAGATGCCCAACCTCAAGCGGCGACGGTTCCGGTTCGGCCCGCGTAGTATGCACTGGCCGGCAAACCGGCATTCGCACGCCGCATGACGCCGGCCACCGGAGGTACGACAGTGCCCACCACCGGGCTCCCCGCCACCGACAAGGCGCCCCGACGACCTGCCGCGAAACGGTGCGACACCCGCATCAACATGCTGATCAGCGCCGCCGAGGTGATGCGGGAGCGCGGAGCGGCCGGGGTGACCATCGACGAGGTGCTCGCCCGCAGCTGCGCGCCCCGCGGCTCGGTGTACCACCACTTTCCCGGCGGCCGCAGCCAAATCCTGAGCGAAGCGCTGCGGTACTCGGGCGATTCCATCACCGCGATGATCGATGATGCCGCGGGCTGGGGCGCGCGGGCGTTGTTGCGCGAGTTCGTCGAGTTCTGGGAACGCCTGTTGACCGAGGGCGACTTCGCCGCCGGCTGTCCCGTGGTGGCGGCCGCAATCGGCTCGTCCGACGACGAGCGGGCACTGTCGACGGAGGCCGGTGCCGTCCTCGGCCGCTGGTGCGCGGCGATGACCCGGGCGTTCGTCGCCGACGGCTTCGACGAGGGCGACGCGGCGTCTCTGGCGGTGATGTCGATCGCCGCACTGGAGGGCGCGATCCTGCTGTCCCGCTCGACGCGCAGCGTCGAACCGCTCCACCAGGTCGGCGATCAGATCGAATTCCTGATCAAGGCAAAGGAATTCGTTATCCGGAACGGCCTGCCCGACAAGCGCGACGACTGACCTCAGTCGCTGGCCGGCAGCGGCTTGACCTCTTTGAGCTGAAGCGGGGTCGCGCCGATGCTCAGGCCCCCTGCACCGGGCTTGGTCACCAGCACCTCGGCTCCGTCACCGTCGACGTAGCGCTTGCCCATCACGGTGCCCTCGGCGAACGCCGGGTCGAGCTCGCCCGACCGTTCGGCGTCGATGGCGACCATCGGCGCACCGCCGCATCGCAGGTCGTCGAGGCTGTCGGCGCTTCTGACCACGATGACCTGGGTGTCGCACACCTGGCTGGCCAGACGGGTTCCGTTCTTGATCATGCGTGCAGTCCTTCCAGCTTTTCGACGATCTCCCGGCGCAGCACCTTGCCGGTGGGGGTGGTCGGCAGCTCGCCGCGGAACACTACCCGGTCCGGGGTCCGCGACCCCCGCAGGTTTGTGCGCACGAATTCGCGCAGCTCCTCGGGGTCGGGTTCGCGGCCGCGCGCCGGCACCACCACGGCGACGATC
This sequence comes from Mycobacterium sp. TH-M116, assembly GCF_057473685.1. Lineage (NCBI taxonomy): Bacteria > Bacillati > Actinomycetota > Actinomycetes > Mycobacteriales > Mycobacteriaceae > Mycobacterium > Mycobacterium sp. TH-M116. Next base: position 6,775 of record NZ_JBYCLC010000411.1, read on the forward strand.
GCCTGGCCCCACTGCTGATCGTCGACGCCGACCACGGCGACGTCGGCCACGTCGGGGTGCTCCACGAGCACCTCCTCCAGCTCGGCGGGGGCGATGTTCTCCCCGCCGCGGATGATGGTGTCGTCGCTGCGCCCGCCGATGAACAGATAGCCGTCCTCGTCGATCATGGCGATGTCTTTGGTCGGGAACCAGCCGTTGTCGTCCAGCACGGAACCAATTCCGGTGTAGCGTCCCGAGACCTGCTCCCCGCGCACGAACAGCTCGCCCGTGACCCCCGGACCGAGCACCGCGCCGTGCTCGTCGCGGATCTGTACCTCGACACCGGGCAACGGCCGCCCGACCGAACCCAGCCGCCTGGCGGCGGCGGGGTCGGATGCAGCCTGCGCCGCGCGGTGGTCGTCGGGGGTCAGCACCGCGATCGTCGAGCTGGTCTCGGTCAGTCCGTAGGCGTTGGCGAAGCCCACCCCCGGCAGCAGTTCCAGCGCCCGGCGCACCAGCGGCAGAGCGACCTTGGAGCCGCCGTATGCCAGGTTGCGCAGCGACGGCAGCTCGCGGGAGCCTTCGCCGTCGGCCTCGAGCGCGGTGACGATGCGGTCCAGCATCGTGGGCACCACCGTCGCGGTGGTCACCTGCTCGGCGTTGACCAGCCGGACCCACTCGCGCGCGTCGAAGTTGTTCAGGTACACCATCTTTCGCCCGGCATACAGGTTGGACAGCGCGGCGCTCACGCCGGCGATGTGATAGGGCGGCACACAGATCAGCGCCGCGTCGGTGTCGGCAGCCGAGGCGAATTCGACGCTGCCGGTCACGTAGCTGGTGAGGTTGATGTGCGTGAGCTCGACAGCCTTGGGTTGCGACGTGGTACCCGAGGTGAACAGCACGATCGCGACCGAGTCCGGGTCAGCGAACTCCGCTGGGCTGACCGAGGGCTCGGCGCCGCGCGCGGCGGCCAGGAAATCGTCGGAAACCATCACCCGCTGCGACGCGTCTCCGATCATGTCCAAGTAGCGGCCGTCGACGACGACCAGGGGTTCGGGGAGCCGGCGGATCAGGGCCTGGATGCCGTCCGCGGACAGCCGGTAGTTGACCGGGGTGAACGCCACCCCGGCGCGTGCCGCCGCGAAGATCTGCACGGGCAGCATGGCGCCGCCGGTGCCGACGTAGGCCACATGCCCCGCACCCGAGGCCGCGATGACGCCCGCGCCGCCGTCGGCGAGATCACTGAGCTGTTGCGTCGTCAACCGCACGTCGTCACAGACGACCGCCGTGCGGTCGGGGTTACCCGACGCGGCCATCTCGAGCAGCAACGAAATGCTCATCCTCGATCTTTCTGATCATCAGGCATTTTCGGATCGCACCGAGACTCTACGAAAATAGTGTACCGGGGTCAGGAGCCTGTCCAGCGCGGCGGACGCTTCTCGGCGAACGCGATGGCGCCCTCCTTCGCGTCGTTCGACGCGAACACCGGGCCCAGGATCTTCATCTGTTCGGCGAACATGGTGTCGCGGCTCCAGCCGCGGGACTCGATGATGATCCGCTTGGTGGCCGCCACCGCGAGCGGCCCGTTGGCGGCGATCCGCTCGGCCAGCGCGATCGCTGCTTCCAGCGCCCGGCCCGGCTCGGCCAGCACGTTGACGAGCCCGAGTTCGTGAGCGCGCTCGGCGGGCAGATTGTCCCCCGTCAGGGCCAGCTCCATCGCGACCGCGTAGGGGATGCGCTCGGGCAGCCGCAGCAGTCCGCCGCCACCGGCGACAAGACCACGCTTGACCTCGGGGATCCCGAACGCCGAGTCCCGCGACGCCACGATCAGGTCGGTGGCCAGCGCCAGCTCGGTGCCCCCGGCCAGGGCGTAGCCCTCCACCGCCGCGATCAGCGGCTTGTCCGGCGGGCGCTCGGTGAACCCCATGCCGCGGCCTTCGACGACCGGAAGCTCGCCCCGCGCGAAAGCCTTGAGGTCCATTCCGGCGCAGAATGATCCGCCCGCGCCGGTGATGATCCCCACCGACTGGCCGGCGTCGGCGTCGAGCCGGTCCATCGCGTCGGCCAGGCCGCGGGCGACCGCGGCGTTGACCGCGTTCTTGGCCTTGGGCCGGTTGATGGTGATGATCAGGATCCGGCCCCGTTGCTCGACGAGGACTTCGGGTTCCTCGGTGCCGGCCTGTTCGTTGCCTGTACTCACGGTGCGCCGGCGCTCCTTACCCAGTCAGTGGATAGTCCTGACTGATGGTAGCGGCCCCGCGAGTGAACCGGAAATAGCATTGACATCCTGTGAGAGCCTCGTTTCCACCCCCGGGGTGCCCGTCGGGCCAGGTTGCGGCCAAGCCGCAGACCGCCACAGAACCGCACCGGCGACGCTCGGCGTGGGCAATACTCGACCCATGCCCAACAGCGACGTTCACCCCGATTTGCGCACAATTGCCCGCTTCACGCCGCGGCACATGGTCAGCCCCCGGACTCTGCGGATCGTGCGGGCGGTGACGAAGCTGCGCGGACGCGGCGGCGCCGGCGACGTCGAGGTCGTCGACCTGGGCCCGGGCAGCGGCGTGCGGTTGTTCCGGCCCGTCGGCGTGACCGGGACGACGCCCGCGCTGCTGTGGATTCACGGCGGCGGATACGTGATCGGCAGCGCCGAACAGGACGACCCCGTGTGCCGGCGGTTCAGCACCCGCCTGGGAATCACCGTCGCGTCGGTGGAATACCGTCTGGCGCCCGAACATCCGTACCCAGCCCCGCTGGAGGACTGCTACTCGGCGTTGACCTGGCTTGCCGAACTGCCGTCCGTGGATGCGCGACGGGTCGCCGTCGGGGGCGCCAGCGCCGGCGGCGGGCTCGCCGCAGCCCTGGCGCTGCTGGCCCGTGACCGGGCCGACATCACCCCCCGGTTCCAGCTGCTGGCATATCCCATGCTCGACGACCGGAGTTCGGAGTCCGGACACAACCCACACCACCGGCTGTGGAGTGCGCGCAGCAACCGGTTCGGATGGGCGGCATATCTGGGCGGCGCCGACCCGCAGGTCGCCGTCCCGGGCCGGCGCAACGACCTGAGGGGGCTGGCGCCGGCGTGGATCGGCGTCGGCACCCACGACCTTTTCCACGACGAAGACCTCGCCTACGCCGAAAGGCTGCGGGCCGCCGGAGTGGCGTGCCAGGTCGACGTCGTCCCCGGAGCTTTCCACGGCTTCGACCTGTGGGCACCCAAAGCCGCAGTGTCACAACGCTTCTGCGACAGCCAGTGCGACCGTTTGCGTGAGGCGCTGACCGCGGCGGCCTGAGCGCCGCTCACATCGCGAAGTAGACGAGCTCGCCGCCGATGACGGTGGCCGCGACCATGCCGGCGTCCAGCTCGGCCAGCACCGTGGCGGGCGGCTCACTGAGCACGCAGAGGTCACCCGGCTGCCCGGTTTCGATGCTGCGGAAGCGGCCCGGCCGATCCGCCCGGCCGGTGAACATCCTCACGGCCCGGCGCGCCGACACGCTCTCGCCGGCGTTGAGAACGGCCCCGCTCGGTGTGGTGCGGTACACCGCGGCGCGCATCGCGGTCCACGGATCCCCGTGGCCGAAGGGCATGTCCGTGGACAGCGCCACGGGAACCCTCGCGTCGAGCAACGATGCGACGCGCCACAGCCAACCGTGTTCGGCGGCGGGGATGTCGGCGAGGTATTGATCGCCGCGCTCGGCGACGAAGTTGGGCTGCGTCACCACCGTGACCCCGAGATCGGCAAGGTCGGCCAGGGTATCGTCGGGCACCACGGCGGCGTGCTCGATCCGGTCCCGAGGATGGCTCCCGGCGACACGCAGGGCCGCGACCGTCACCACCAACTGGGCAGCGGTGACGCAGTGCATGGCGACCGGCCCGCCGACGGCGTGGCGTTCGCTGATCCAGCCGGCGAGCTCGTCGAGGTCGAGGTGGTCATCCTGCAGGATTCTCTTGCCCGGCGACAGGAAGCACAACCGCGGCCGGAACTCGCCGCGGCTGTGCGCCGACGACAACGCCTCCCTGTCGGCCGGATCCAGGTCGGGGGTCGCGTCGGTGACACCGGTGACGCCGTAGCCGGTGATGCGGCGCCCGAGTTCGGCCAGGTCGCTTTCGCGCCGCATCAGGGCCTGCGACCAGCCGCGGTCGGCGCTGCGCAGGCGCCCGTCGGGATGCCCGGCCAGCCCGACCCGGCCCAGCGCCTCGGAGTTCAGGATCCACAGTGCGCCGCTGCGGTGCTGGATGCGTGCCGGGATCGTGGGCAGCACGGCGTCGAGGAAGTCGCGGTCCAACTCCCCGGCGACCGATTCGTGGTAACCGATGGCGCGAATCCAACCGTCGGGACCCGGCGTGGCATTCGAGAGCAGTTGCCTCAGCTCGGCCTCGGCGCTGACGCCGGGCGGCCCGACGACGAACGAGTCCAGCGCGGCAGCGGCCGAGCGGACGTGCACGTGGTGGTCGTGCAGGCCGGGCAGGGCCGTGCCGCCGTTGGCGTAGAGAACCCCTTCCCCGCGCCTGGCGGCCAGGTCGCCCGAGGCCACGCTGACCTCCTGCACGAGCTCCTCCACCCTGATGTCGACGATCCTCCCGTCGAGCAACGCCGCTTGTTTGATCAGCATGCCGGGCAACGCCTTTCGGCGACCAGTAGGCGCACGGCGGCGTTGTCGGCGCCGAGTTCGGGCGCGGGCAGGCACCCGGTCGGTGGCCGCGGTGGCGGCGCCGCATCATGCGCGACCGCCTGCGCCTGCGCCGACGCGGCATACGTCGCGGCAATACCGGCCATCGACACCCGGATCAGTTCGCCGCCACCGCGCCCCAGCGATTCGGTCACCGCCGCGGCCGCCTCCAGACCAGTCAGGGGGTCGGCGATGGCGTCCGCGCAGAAGACCGGCCCCGCCGGGCCGCCCCCCACCAGGCCGCCGCCGACCGCGGCGTCGTCCCCGAATGCGGGCCTCTCGGGCTGCTCGTCATATCCACTGATCTGCAACCAGATTCGTCCTGCCCGGGGTGCGACCTGCCCGGGCCCGAGCCCGCGGCGCACCAGGGCCGCCGGGCGCGAACCCTCGATGACGACGTCGGCGGCCCCGAGCAGCTCACGCAACTCGCCGGCTGCGCTGTCGAAATCGACTGCATAGGAGAGCTTTCCGCCGTTGATCCAGTCGAAGAAGGCACGGCTGCCGGCCCGGGTTCCGTCCGGGCGGCCCGGGCTCTCAACCTTCACGACGGTCGCGCCGGACCGGGCCAGCACCTGCCCGCACAGCGGGCCGGCCCACATCGACGACAGGTCGGCCACCAGCAGACCCGGCACGCCGCGGGCGGGCGCACGCGGGCCCGCGCGGCGGATCCGGGGCGGTGCGGGTGCGGCCTCACCCAGGCGGGAAGCCGGAATATCAAGCAGGGCAGCACGTTCGGTGAGCTCCGATGCCGGACGCGTTGCGGCCCATTGCGCGAGTACCGGCCACGGGTCTCCGGCCACGTCGTCGGCCTGCAGTAGCGCCGGGACGGCCCCGACGTCGGCGGGCCGCGACAGCGTGAGCGCACACCAGCCGTCGCGGGCGCTCAGCAGCCGGGTGGCACCCCCGGCCGACACCCGCCCCCCGCGGGCCAGTCCGAGCAGCGCGGCCCGCCCGGTCAGCAGACCGGCGGCGTCGACGGCCACGCCCGTGTGCGCGGTGACCGCGGCGGCCACCCGTTCGGCCCGGTCCAGCACCTTCGCCCGGGAGAAGTCGGGGGGGCCGTCGGGCCGCCCGGTCAGGTAGGCCAGCCCGCTGCTCCCCCAACGGGACGACGCCGAACTCACCGCGCCAGCCTAGCGCCGGCGGGGCCGGCGAGGGAGGCCTCAGAAAGTGCAGGGCATCGTGCGGATGGCGTGGATGAAGTTGCCCGGCACGAAGACCGGATCGCCGGCTTCGATACCGGGCAGCTGCTGCAGCAGTTCGCCGAAGATGGCCCGCAGCTGTGCTCTGGCGACGTGGGCACCGAGGCAGAAGTGTGCTCCGCCGCCGCCGAACCCGACGTGCGGGTTGGGATCTCGGCGCAGGTCGAAGACGTCGGGTGCGTCGAAGACGTCGGTGTCCCAGTTGCCGGACGGATAGAACATGACGACCTTCTCGCCGGGGCTCATCCGTTGACCGTTGAGGTCGAACTCCTCGACCGCGGTGCGCCGGAAGGTCATCACCGGGGAGGCCCAGCGGACGAACTCTTCGACCGCGATCGCGATCCGGCTGTCGAAGGCCGCGGCCAGCCAGGCGCGTTGATCGGGATTGTCGGTCAGTGCCTTCATCGCGTGGCTGGTGGTTTGACGCGTGGTGTCGTTGCCCGCCACCGCGAGCAGCACGAAAAATGCGGCGATCTCGAAATCGCTGAGCCGGTCACCGTCGATCTCGGCCTGCACGAGGCTGGTCAGCAGGTCGTCGCCCGGGTTCGTGCGCCGGTCGGCGGCCAGCTCGTTGGCGATCGCGTGCAGATATCCCTGCCCCTCCGTGAGCATCTCGAGGGGGTTGCGGCCGTTGAGATATACCGGGTCCGCCCAGGAGACCAGCGCGTCGGCGGCGTGTGCCACGTTGTCGCGTTCGGACGCAGGGATGCCGACCATGTCCGACAGTGTGCGCACGGGAAGCTGTTTGGCGCAGTGCTCGACGAAGTCTGCGCCGCTGCCCGCCTCGGCGAGTTCGCGCACGACCTCCCGGGCGTTGTGCTTGATCTGTGCCTCGATGCGCTGCACCTGCCGCGGGGTGAATGCCGCCGACACAAGCTTGCGCAGCTTGATGTGGCGCGGCGGGTCCATCGCCAGGAACGACTGCGACGCTTCGAGCATCTCCTCCGGGATGTTCTCGAACAGCACCCCCTGCCCGGAGATGAAAACGTCGTTGCGCCGGCTGACCGTCACGATGTCGGCATGCTTGGTGACGGCCCAGAATCCGGGGTCGTCGGGCAGTGTCAGCAACGCATCTTCCACGGGTGGGTGCCAGCTGACCGGCCGGTCCCGTCGTAGCTGCGCGAAGGTCTCTTCGCGCTGGCGGGCGGTGCCCGACCAGAAGGCGCGCGAGGACAGGTCCAGTGCGTCGTAGGGCCGAGCGGACGTGGCTGCGGTCATGGGTTCTCCTGGCGAAGGTAGATCGATTTCAGGTTGACGTAGGCGTCGAGGCCCTCGGGGCCCAGTTCGCGGCCCAGGCCGCTGGACTTGACACCGCCGAAGGGTGCGCCGATGTCCAGGTCGAAAAAGTTCACCCCGATGCTGCCGGTGCGGATCCGCCGTGCGACGTCGAGGCCGGCGCGGGGGTCCTTGGTCCAGACGGTGCCCCCCAGGCCGTACTCGGAGTCGTTGGCGAGGGCGACTGCTTCCTCGAGACCGGTGTAGGGGATGACGGCCAGGACCGGTCCGAAGATCTCCTCGCGGGCCAGCCGCGAGTCGTTGTGCACCCGCCCGAACACGGTGGGTGCCACGAACCACCCGTCGCCGGGGACCGCGCGGTCGGCACCGGCGGCGACCAGCGTGTCGTCGGCGACACCGGTTCTGATGTAGTCCAGGACCCGGTCGCGTTGGCGCCGGCTCACCAACGGGCCGATGTGGGTGTCGGCGTCGAGCGGGTCGCCGACGGTCAGGCTCGACACCAATGCCGCCAGGGCGTCGAACATCTCGTCGTGGCGCTGCGCGGGAACCAGCACGCGCGTCGACAGGTAGCAGGTCTGACCATTGTTGAGCAGCGATGCGGTGGCCAACCCGGACACCACATCGACGGCATCGGCATCATCGAGGACGATGGCCGCGGATTTGCCCCCGAGCTCGAGGGTCACCGGGCGCAGCAACTCGCCGCAGACCCGCCCGACGGCGCGGCCCGCGGCCGTGGACCCGGTGAACGCCACCTTGTCCACCCCGGGATGGCCGACGAGGTAGGCACCGACGTCGGCGCCGCCGGTCACGACGTTGAGCACACCCGCGGGCAGCCCGGCCCGTTCGGCGGCCGCGGCCAGGACGAACGCGTCCAGTGTGGTCTCGGGTGCGGGCTTGAGCACCACCGTGCACCCCGCCGCCAGCGCGGGAGCCAGCTTGAACATCGTCAATGCCTGCGGGAAGTTCCAGGGCACGATCATGGCCACCACACCGACCGGCTCGCGGCGGACAACGGTCCAGCCGCGGCCGTCGATACGTGGGCGGCGCTGTTCGGCCGGCGTCGTGCGGGCCAGCCCGGCGTAGTAGCGCAGCAGCCCGACCGGGGCGTCGCCTTCGGCGAATTGCGCGACCGCGATCGGCATGCCGTTCTGCAGGCTGGTCAGATCGGCACGCGTCGCGCAGACCTTGTTGAGTTCGTCGGCCAGCCGTTCGAGGTGATCGGCGCGCTGGTCGGGTGTCAGGTCGGCCCAGGCCGGGTTGACCAGCGCCCCGCGCGCCGCGGCCACGGCCGCGTCGAGGTCGGCGGAGGTCGCCACCGGGTAGCTGCCGAGATGGTGGCGGTCGGCCGGCGACTGGACCGTTCGCACGCTCGACGGCTCGGCGGGCCGGCGCCAGGCCCCGCCGATGAACAACCTGCGGTATTCGTGGTCATTTTCCATGGAGCGCTCCTGAGCGGGTCACAGTTGAGGCAGCAGGACGGGTTTGATCACGGTGCCGGACAGGGAATCAGCTTCGGCCTGGTTGATCTGCTCCAGCGGGTAGGTCGCGATCAGGGTGTCGAACGGGAATCGGCCCTGCTGCCACAACCCCAGCAGCGTGGGGATGAGCACGCGCGGGGCCGCGTCGCCCTCGATGATGCCGGTGACCGTCTTGCCGGCGGCGAGCGCCATGGGGTCGAGCACGAGGTCGCCGAGTTGCACCCCGACCAGCCCGCACACGCCGGTGGGACGCAGCGTCCGCACCGCCGTGGTGATGACCGAGGGGACACCGGTGGTGTCCAGAGCGTATTGGCTCCCGTCGCCGGTGATCTCGGCGATCGCTTGGGCCACCTGGGCGGTGTCGGCTCCGTCGACGGTGTGGGTGGCACCCAGTTGCGTGGCCAGTTTCCGCCGGGAGTCGTGCAAATCCACGGCGATGATCGTCGACGCGCCGCACACGGTAGCCGCCATCACCGCGCTCAGGCCGACGGCCCCCGCCCCGAAGACCGTGATCGACTCGCCCACCCCGACCCGCAAGGAGTTGAACACCGCGCCCGCACCGGTCTGCACACCACAGCCCAGGGGGCCGAGCAGTTGCAACGGGGCACGCGGATCCACCACGACCGCGTTGCGCGCCGCGACGTTGGCGTGGGTGGCAAAAGACGACTGGCCGAACCACCGCGCCGACACCGGTTCGCCGAGACTGTCGGTCACCGGCGACGGGGCGCCGTCCCCCACGCCGCTGAGGTTGCGCTCGAAGAACGTCGAGCAGTACGCCGGGTGCCCGGCCCGGCAGTTGACGCAGGACTGGCACGAGTCGAAGGACAACACCACATGGTCGCCGACCGCCAGGTCGAACACGCCGGGGCCGAGAGCCTCGACGACCCCGGCCCCCTCGTGCCCGGCGATCAGTGGCGGCCCCGTGGTCAGGCCCGGCACCCGCGGCAGCGTGTCGGTGTGGCACATCCCGGACCCGACGACGCGGACCCGCACCTGCCCGGGACCGGGCTCGGCGAGGTCGACCTCCTCGATGCGGTAGGGCGACCGGTGGTCTCGCAGGACCGCCGCCGAGATCTTCACAATGTCGCCTCCCTCGTGCGTACAGTCCCTTCACCCATCATTGGTGTTCCGCATCACAATCACAGCGACTAGACATTATGTCTATACGCTCCGTCGGGTCAAGCGCTTCGTTTCCCGTAACCTGGGCCGTGGTGTCCAGCCGCCATGCCCCGTCATGGATTGACGCCGTAGACCGACTTGACCGGCATCGGAAGTGAGGGTGTATGCCGTCGGTGACCCGCAAGGCCCAGGGCAATCGCGCGCAGCGCAGGGCGGAGATCGAGCGGTCACTGCTGGCGGCGACGGAACGCCTGATGAATGCCGGCTCGTCGTTCACCGAGCTCAGCGTCGATCGCCTCGCCACCGAAGCGGGCGTCTCCCGGGCGACGTTCTACATCTATTTCGAGGACAAGGGCCACCTGCTGCGCCAGCTGGCCGAGCGCGTGTTCGGGGAGTTGTCAGAAGCCGCGCGCCGTTGGTGGGATGTCGCCGAGCGGCGCCGGTCCAGCGACGCCCGGGAGGCGATGCAGGCCATCGTGGCCACCTACCGTCGCCATCAATCAGTCATCACCGCGGTGATCGAGATGGCCGCCTACGATCCCGACGTCTCAGCGACCTATGACGCCATCTTCGAAGGCATCGTCGCCAACGTCGAAGCCGTGATCCGGGCGGGGCGGTCCGCCGGCACCATTCGCGACATCCCGGTGACCGAGACGGCGGCCGCGCTGACGTGGATGGTCGAACGGAGCTGTCACCAAACCCTGCGCAGGACGCCGCCCGGTCCCGGCGACGATCATCTGGCCGAGTCTCTGGCCCAGGTGATCTGGGCCAGCCTGTACCTGGAGGGCCCGTAGCCCACGCGCGACCTCGCCCGCCCCCTCACACCCGTACGACCCCGGCCATGATGATCCTGGTGGTGGTGGTGGTTGTGGTGGTGGTTGCGGTCGCTCAGAACTGCAGCGCGCTGAACCGCCAGTCCAGCACCGGCCGATCCGGCTCACCGTCGGCGTCGCCGACGGCGTAGACCAGCGAGCGCAGCCCGAGCACGCCCCCGCGATCGGTCGGCTCGGCCGACTCCACGTGCAACTCGCTGTAGAGAGTGTCGCCCTCGTAGACGGGACCGGTGTGGTCGCACGACTGCCAGCCCAGCACCGTCGCCAGATTGGGCAGTAGGCGGGAGGCCTGCGCGAGCGCCAGCCCGATGGTGTGCCCGCCGTAGACCAGCCTGCGCCCCCCGACGCGCGAATCGTGGTGGGCGGCGGCGATGTTCAGCGTGAGGCGGGCCAGCTCCGGTGCGCTGCTGACCACGTCACCGGTGCTGCGCAGCACCGAGCCCGCGATGCCGGCATCCAGACAGGCCCCGAAATGGGGACCCGGCACCCTGGTCCGGAATAGCTCGGGCTGCCAATGCCCGGCCGGGTCGTGGGCCGGGCCGGGCACGTCGGCGCCGATCGCCGACAGGTCGTCGCCGGGCTCCGCCGCGGACGTCCAGCCGGGACTCGCCGGCAGCATGGCGCAGCGGTAGAAGTCGAGCACCATCCGGTCGGCCTGGTCGGTCGTGATCATCCGCAGCGCCGCCATGCCCGTCGGCGCGCGCCCCGGCTTTATCGAATTGGCGCGCAGCCCAACCACTTCCGTGCGGGTAAAGATGGCGTCGCCGATCACCGGGAAACGGTGGAAGGTGAGCCCGCGGTAGAACAGGTTGGCCTTCACGCGCTGGGTGGCCAGCGTCGACTGCCCGATCGCGACGTCGCAGACCAGCGCCGGATGGGCCAGCGGCCCGGGCGTCCCGGTCACCGCGGTGCACAGATCGGCGTCCAGAGCCAGGCGCAGCCGGTCACCGACGATCGCCTGGTGTGCAGCGGCCAACCCGGAGGACAGCGTCATCGGGGGCGCCCAGTCGAAGACCTGACCCAGGAACAGGTCGTCGAAGTAGGGACCACCTTCGCGGATTCCGGAGTACGTCACAACGCCACATGCTGGCAGCCCCGAGGATCGGGGGCAATATGGCATGGGTGGAAGACGAAGAAGACATGCTGGTGGCCACGGTTCGGGCGTTCGTGGACCGTGACGTCAAGCCGGGCGTCCGCGAGATGGAGCACGCCAACACCTACCCCGAAGCGTGGATCGAGCAGATGAAACGCATCGGCATCTACGGCCTGGCCATCGGTGAGGAGTACGGCGGGTCGCCGGTGTCGACGCCATGTTACGTGCAGGTCACCCAGGAGCTGGCGCGCGGCTGGATGAGTCTGGCCGGCGCGATGGGGGGTCACACCGTGGTGGCCAAGCTGCTGATGCTGTTCGGCACCGAAGAGCAGAAAAGGACGTACCTGCCGCAGATGGCCACCGGTGAGCTGCGGGCGACCATGGCGCTGACCGAGCCGGGCGGTGGTTCGGATCTGCAGAACATGTCGACCACCGCTGTGCCTTTTCTCGCCGACGGCGCCGCCGACGGGCTGGTGATCAACGGATCGAAGACCTGGATCTCCAACGCGCGCCGTTCCGGGCTGATCGCGCTGCTGTGCAAGACCGATCCGCACGCCACGCCGCGCCACACGGGCATCTCGGTCGTCCTCGTCGAACCGGGCCCGGGGCTGACGGTCTCGCGGGACCTGCCGAAGCTGGGCTACAAGGGCGTCGAAGCCTGTGAACTGTCCTTCGACGGCTACCGCGCTCCGCGGTCGGCCATCCTGGGCGCCGAACCCGGCCAGGGCTTTGCGCAGATGATGAAAGGGCTTGAGACGGGCCGCATCCAGGTGGCCGCCCGGGCGCTGGGGGTGGCGACGGCTGCGCTGCAGGACGCGCTCGCCTACGCCCGGCAGCGGGAGAGCTTCGGCCGGCCGATCTGGCAGCACCAGTCCATCGGCAACTACCTGGCCGACATGGCCACCAAACTCACGGCCGCGCGGCAACTCACCCGCTACGCGGCCGAGCGCTACGACAGCGGCGAGCGCGCCGACATGGAGGCCGGGATGGCCAAGCTGTTCGCGTCGGAGGTGGCGATGGAGATCGCCCTGAACGCCGTGCGCATCCACGGCGGCTACGGCTACTCGACCGAATACGACGTCGAACGGTACTTCCGCGACGCGCCGTTGATGATCGTCGGCGAGGGCACCAATGAGATCCAGCGCAACGTGATCGCCGCGCAACTGATGTCCCGCGGCGGCCTGTGACGGGGACGTGCAGCCGCCGGTCCGGCGCCAACGGGTGCCGCCTGCCGTTGCGTGTCGCGGCGTCGGTGCACGTCCCCGGCTACTGGTCTATCGCGTCCACCAGCCCCCAGCGCAGGGCTGTGTGGGCATCGATCGTCCTCCCCGACAACACCAGATACGCTGTGCGCCAACGCCCGATGCGGCGGGTCACGCTGACGGACCCGCCCGCGCCCGGGATCAAGCCCAGCGCCAACTCGGGCAGCCCGAACACCGAATCAGCTTGCGCGTCAACCCATCCGCAGAACGCCGCCATCTCCAGACCGCTGCCCAGCACCCGGCCGTGCACCTGCGCGCGGCAGCCCCGGCCCAGCCGGGCGGTGAGTGCGTGCAGCGCCAGCGCCGGGCTGTGACGGGTGCGGGCCAGGTGTGCGCTCGCCGGGTCGGCGAGCGTGCCGAATTCGGCAAGATCTCCCCCGCTGCAGAACGACGGCCCGTTGCCGCTCAGCACCACCCCGGTCACCGACGGGTCCAGCTGGGCAACGGTCAGCGCCTCCAGCAGCGCGGCGCGCGCCCCGGTCGAGAACGCGTTGTGCCGTTGCGGCCGGTTGAACCTGATCCGCAGGACGTCACCGTCGCGCCGCGTCTGCACCGGCTCGGCGCTGCCGGGCACGCGCACCGGGCCGCGCTCATCGAGCCAGCGCGCGAACTCCGGACCCGCCTGCAGCGTCGAATAGCCCAGCGACTCGGTCACCACACCGGCCAGCGCCGGGCCGGCGGGATCGATGCTGCGCAGCACGTCGTCGCAGACGCTGCTGGCGTGCGGCCAGCGGCGACAGCGCTCGCCGAGCTCGGCCAAGGCGTCGGGCACCGAGTCGACGGTGACGACCCGCCGGTCCTCGCAGCACTGTTCGGAGAGGGTGAAAGTTGCCCGCTCGAGCCAGTATTCGGAGGAATCGGCGACCGATCCGACGGCGATCACCACCCCGGGCGGCTGCCCTGCCGCCATGGGCTCGTCGGGCTGCGCCGGCTCGGCCAGATCAACAACGCGCAGCGTCACATCGAGTACTTCTTGACCAGCTCCCCCTTGTAGAGCTTGCCGGTGTCGGTGCGCGGCAGCTGCGCCTCGAATGAGATCGACCGCGGACACTTGTAGTGCGACAAGCGATCCCGCAGCCATCCCAGCAACTCGTCGGCGAACTCCTCGGTGGCGTCGGCGGGGTCCACGGTCTGCACGACCGCCTTGACGCTTTGGCCCATCTCGTCGTCGGAAATGCCGAACACCGCCGCGTCCAACACCTTCGGGTGGGTGACCAGAAGGTTCTCGGTTTCCTGCGGGTAGATGTTCACCCCGCCGGAGATGATCATGTGGTGACGCCGGTCGGTCAGGTAGAGGTAGCCGTCGTCGTCGACGTAGCCGACGTCGCCGACCGTCACCCACCCGCGCCCGTCGCGGGAGGCCGCGGTTTTCGACTCGTCGTTGAGGTATTCGAAGTCGAGGCCGCCCGCGAAATAGATCTCACCGGCCGCACCGGGTGGCAGCTCGTCACCGTTCTCGTCGAGGATGTGGATCTCGCAGGACATCGGCTTGCCGACCGATCCGGGATGGGCCAGCCACTCCTCGGCGCTGATCAGCGTCGAGCCGATCGCCTCCGAGGAGGCGTAGTACTCGTCGATGATGGGCCCCCACCAGTCGATCATCTGTTTCTTGATCTCCACCGGGCACGGCGCCGCCGCGTGCATCACTCGCTGCAGGCTGGACAAGTCGTACGAATTACGCACCGCCTCAGGCAGCTTCAGCATCCTGGTGAACATCGCGGGCACAAACTGGCCGTGGGTGACGCGGCAGCGCGCGATGGCGTCCAGACAGCCCTGCGGGTCGAATTTCTCCATCACCACCGTGGTGATTCCCGCGGCCTGTGCGCTCATCGACCACACCGAGGGCGCCGTGTGGTAGAGCGGCGCGGGGCTCAGGTAGATCGAGTCCGGGTTCATCCAGATACTCATCAGCGCCGACATCATGCCGGGCGCCTCGGAAGGCGGGACGTGCGGGAGCTCCCGTTTGATGCCCTTGGGGCGGCCCGTGGTCCCCGAGGAGTACTGCAGCAGATCACCCTCGAGCTCGTCGTCGATCGGCGAATCAGGTTGGTCTCCAACGCATTCGGGGTAGCGCTGCCACCCGGGTAGATCGGCATCCTCCTCGCCCGAGGCGATCAGCAGCAGCTCGGGCAGGCCGCCGGGCAGGTGCTCGCCCAGGTTCTCGCAGATATTACGCAGCGCCGCCGAGCCGACGATCCCCTTGGCTGCGCTGTTGTCGATGATGTAGGCGGCCTCGGCCGCGGTCAGGTGGGTGTTGATCGGCACGTAGTACAACCCGCTGCGGCGCGCCGCCCACATCACTGCGTGGATGTGCTCGTTGTTCTCCATCAGGATCGCGACGGCGTCCCCCTCGACCAAACCGGCCTTGCGGAAGTGGTGCGCCAAGCGGTTCGCCCGTGCCTCCAGCTCGTCGAAGGTGACGACCGTGCCCGACGGGTAGAGGATGACCGCGGGCTTGCCCGCGCCGACGTACTCGCGAATCTGCATGCGCCGACTGTACCGCCAGAAAATTGACGGGCGTCAACTCGTCTGCTTTCGGACGCTACTCGGTCTCGGCCAGACGCTGCTTGAGCGCCTCGAACTCGTCCTTGACGCCGGTGGGCAGCTTGTCGCCGATGAACTCGAACCATTCCTCGATCATCGGCAGCTCCTCGCGCCATTCCGCGGGCTTGACCGCCAGCGC
>NZ_JBYCLC010000412.1:0-11045 GCF_057473685.1 Mycobacterium sp. TH-M116
GCCGGCAGGCCGGTGAGCACGCAGGTGCCACCCTTTCGGGTGAGCGCGAGTGCCGCGCCCACGTCGGCCTCGCCGATCATCGCGGGGGACACGACGACCGCGTCGGCCATCACGCCCCGGGTCAGGTCGCGCACCAACTCGAGCGCCTCGGCCGCCGTTGCCGCGGTGTGGGTGGCCCCGAAGCGCGGGGCGGACTCGCGCTTGAATTCGTTGACGTCGACCGCGACGATGCGGGCGGCACCGTTGATGCGGGCGCCCTGGATGGCCGCGGCGCCGATGCCGCCGGCGCCGATCACGACCGCGGTGTCGCCGCCGCGCACGCCCGCGCGCCGGGCCGCCGAGCCGTATCCCGTCGGCACCGCGCAGGCCAGCAGTGCGGCGGGCACCAGCGGGACGTCCCGATCGATTTTGACGAGCGAATCCGCCGCCACCACGGTGTGTTCGGCGAACGCACCGATCTTGGACACATGCCCGAGGTCACGGCCGTCGGCGGTGTGGTGGCGAAACGTGCCGTCGGTCGGCATGCCGGGGGTCAGCGTCCCTGCCCCCTTGTCGCACAGGTACTCCATCCCCGAGGCGCACCATCGGCACTGTCCGCACACCGCGAGGAAGGACGTCACCACGTGGTCCCCCGGCGCGAAACCGGTGACGCCCGAACCCACTTCGAGGACCACGCCGGAACCCTCGTGCCCGCCGATGGTCGGCGACATGGCGGGCAGTCCCAAAGAGTTCAGCACGTCGGAGGGCGGCGCGAGCTTGCCCTGTCGGATGTGCTCGTCGGAGTGGCACAGGCCGGTGGCGGCCAGCTTCACCAGCACCTCGCCGGCGCGCGGCGGGTCGAGCTCGAACTCCTCGACCGACCACGGGCGCCCGTACTCGTAGAGAATGGCCGCGCGGCTTCGCATCGATGCTCAGCCGTTCGCGGCGGCCACCCGGGCCCGCTCCGTCATCGAGGCGGTCACGCCGCCGTCGTTGAGGATGTCGGTGCCGGTGAGGTAACCCGCTTTGTCGCTGGCGCAGAACGCCAGCAACTCGGCCATCTCCTCCGGTTTGCCCCAGCGCGGGACCGCGGCCTCGGTGACCATCGCCCCCGCCCCGGCCTGTTCCTCGAGCCTGCCCATCTCGGTGTCGATGGACCCCGGGGACACCGAGACGATGCGCAGGCCGCGCGCGTTGAACCGTTCCGCCTGCGACTGGCTGTACCACCGCACGAAGCTCTTGCTCACCGCGTAGGCGATGCCGGATCGCCCCTCTTCGGGCACGATGTCGCACGCCGCCAGCATGGCGTCCAGGAAGGCGTCGGCGTCGTGCAGCGCCAGCGGAAACTGGCTTGCGGGAATGAGTTCCGCGGGCAGCAGGTGGGCCGCCATGGACGCCACGTTGACGATCGCGGCGCCCTCGCCTGCCACCGCGTGAAACGCCTCGTTGACGTGCAGGGTGCCCAGCGCATTGGTCCGCATGACGTGGTCGGCCGGGCCCATGCTCGGGCTCACCCCGGCGGCGTGGATGACCGAGACGACGGTGCCGAGGCCGTTGGCGGTGTCGAACAGGTCGGCGACGGCGCGCCGGTCGGTCACGTCGCATTCGACGACCGTGGGGGACATCCCGAGGTCGTGCAGGGCGGTGGCCGCGGCCGCCATCCGGTCCTGCCTGACGTCGCAGAGCACCACGGTGTGGTCGCGGCCGACGACTGCGGCCGTGGCCAGGCCCATGCCCCCCGCGCCGCCTGTGATCACCGCCACTCGAGTCATACGTGGACCGTATACGCAGCGGCGCTACATCAGGAGCCGGGGTTGGGGCGCCGCGTCGTGCGGGTGACCGCTGTGCCGAAGGGCGTTGGTCAAGAACGGCGCCCGCACGGTGGCAGCCAGGTGGCGGCGGTTGACGGCCAGCCCGGCGAGGGCGACCGCGGTGTAGACGCCGCACAGCAGCAGCCGCCCGTGCGTCGAGGCGATCGGGAACTGGACGACGAACAACACCAGCAGCGTCCACGCCGTGGCCCGGTGGAAGCGCAGCCCCATGAGCAGCGCCACCCCCATCATGGTCTGGGTGGCGGTGAGCAGGATTTCCTCGACCTGTCGCGGGTCGAGGGCCAGCGTGAGTCCGCCGCCGCCGAGCAGGTGAGCGACCGGCAACGACCCGATCAGCAGCGACCACTGGTTCACCTTGGCCGAGATCAGCATGGCGATGGCGGCCGTGCCCTTGCCGCGCGCGGCGAGGATGGTCGCGATGATGAATTCGGGGGCTTCGGAGGCCAGCGGGGCGAGCCACTGCACCAGTAGGAACCGGTCGATCCCCAGTTCGCCGCCGGCGGCGACCAGGTTGTCGGCGAACGGTTCGGCGCACAGCAGGATGACCGCTCCGGAGGTCGCGAGGAGGCAGATGACAGCCACGTGCCGGCGGCGATCGGGCAGTTCGCCCAGGGCCGCGGCGGTACCGATCAGGTCGGGCTCCGCCACGTCGCCGTGGCTGACCTTGTAGAGGTAGAAGCCGAACCACGCCAGCAGCGCCATCCCCGTGGCCAGGTGGATCTGCGCGCTCGCCGGGATGACGAATGCGAACACGCCGGCGAGCAGCAGAAAGCCGAGTTCGACCCGATTGGCCGGCTGCAGCGCCAAACCGCCGGGTTTGTCGGTGCCGGCCCGGCGCGCCACGACGATGCCGATCAGCACGACGACGGGCCAGCCCAGACCCATCAGCAGCCGGTTGGACCCGGTCATGTTGGCCGAGGCGTATTGGGTGTAATCGGGGTTGTGGCCGGACACGTAGGCGTAGTAGAGGTCGACGGCGTATTCGGGCAGCACCGCGATCAACGCGAGCACCGCCGTCGCCAGCCCGCCGGAGACGTCGACCTGTGCGGCCTCGGCCGCCCACGCCAGCAGGAAGCTGGCCGAGACGACCGCGGCCCCGAAGATCAACAGGGCGGCCACCGGCTCCGGGTGCAGGCCCCCGAGGCGCACGACCACCGCGGGAACCATGAACGCGGTGGTGATCAGCGCGGAACGGGCCAGGGTGCGGCGCGGGGAACGTACTGCGCTCGAGGCTGCGGGCCTGTCTGTGGCGAGCATCGTCATCCTTACGACTCGTCGAGCGGGGCTGCCGTAGCGAACCCTTGCCTAAGCTACCCGCCGGGTCGGTGGTCAGCAATGCCGCACGTGACCCAGGCGGGAGTGGGTTACCTTTTGCTGCAATAGAATCCGAAATTTCGGGTCGGCTAACTCATGACTTAGGCAAACCCCGGAAGCCGGGTTGGCCGACATGGAGTGCGATATGTGATACGACGCGCTGTCGGCCGGGGTGGTTCCGTGCCACACGCGCGCCCTACTCGGGGTGATCGGCGCCCATCGCCGCGGCGCTGGCCTGCGCCATGAGCCGCACCAGTTGGTTGCGCGTCAGCGATCCCATCATCTGCGTCGTCGCGCGCAGTTCCTCACCCACGATCCAGGTCGGGCCGTCGGCAAGGTTCTCGAACGCCTCCGCGATCACGTCGTCCACGGCAGCAGCGCCGGGGGGCACATCCCCGGGCGAACCGATCTGGCCGCGGCTGTGTTCGAGCCGGCGCAGCGCAGGCGTGTCGGTCTTGCCCGGGATGAGGCACAGGACGTCGACGCCCTTGTCGTGCAGCTCGGCCCACAACGCTTATCTGTAACCTCTTCCGAGGTGTGTAAGACCCTATTCATCTAGATGGCTAGATCCGGCGAAGCCGAATTTTTGAGTCAAGCTTTGTGGTGCGGGTCAGGTTCGGCTGTGTTCGACTGGGGTTGTGTGACGGTTGATGTTTCGTTACGCGAATTACGCGGCCGTGCTGAGGGTTTCGACCGCGGTGCGGTGGGCGATGGCGGCAGATCGTAGACAGCCCTGGGTAGTCGTCGCGGTGACGAGTTCGGCTAGGCCGCAACGCAATACGTGGTCCTGGACGCAGGTGAGGAATTTCGCGGTATCCAGACCGTAGTCGGTGACCCGGTAGCGGTGGGTGTGTTCAATCCGGGTGCCGCCGCGCGCACCGACACCGCGCGGCCGCTCACGCACGCGGCCCGGTCGGCCGAACTGCGGCTGTCGCGCGAGGTCGGCTACGCCGGTTCGGTGGTCGAGCGGTTCGGCGACTCGCTGGTCGTCACGGCATTCGAGGGGGAGCCCGCCACCCAGCCGTCGGGCATCCCGGGCGACCGCATTCCCTACGCCCCACCCTTCGGCGTCGCGATCGCTGCGTGGGACAGCCTGGAGGAACAACGGGCGTGGATCCAGCGCGGCGCGGGTGACAACGCCGACCGCACGCAGCGGCTGGCGCGGGTGCTGGAGCGCACGCGCGAGCGCCGCTACGACGTGGACTGGACGACGCCCGCGCTGGCGCAGGTCGTCCGGGTGGTCGCCACCCTGGACAGCAGTGACATGCCCAGCCCTCTACGGCAGATCCTGGAGCAGCTGCTGGCCGAGTTCACCACCATCGGCTTTCTCTCCGACGACAACCCCGGACGCCGTAAGCAGCCCGTGGTGACTGTCGCCGCGCCGGTTTTCGACCACCGTGGCCGCGTCGCGCTGATGCTGGCCGTGCACCCGCTGTGCCCGCTGAGCGCGCGGCAGGTCCGGACGTGGCGGGCAACGGTTGAGCGCTCCCTCTTGCGTCGTTTGCTGACCGCATTGGAGGATCGGGGGCCATGCGCACACATCGCGGCGGCAACCGCTGGGAATTGATCACCTGCGGTCTCGATGGGCATGCCACCTTCGCTCCGGACGACGAGGCGCTGGCCGGCCGGCTGCGCGGTGACACCGCGGTGGGTCCGGTGTGGCGCTGCCTGCGTTGCGGCGAGTTCGTCCTCGGCCGGCCGCGCGCCCACGGCAGCACTCAGGACGCCCCGACGGTATTGCGCGGTGAGGCTTTGCGTCAGGCGATGATCGTCCGGGCCCTCGGCGCCGAACGCCTGCTCCGGGCGCTGCTGATCGGGTTGGCCGCCTACGCGGTGTGGAAGTTCCGCGGTGCGCGGGGATCCATCCAGGCAGCGCTGGAACGCGACCTACCCGTGTTGCGCGCCAGCGGATTCCAGGTGGACCAGATGACGGCTGTCCACGAGCTGGAGAGGGCCCTGGCCGCCAAGCCATCCACGCTGGTCCTGTTGACCGCGGCGCTGACCGTCTACGCCATGGTGGAAGTCGTCGAAGGGGTCGGGCTGTGGTTGTTGAAACGCTGGGGTGAGTACTTCGCGGTGGTGGCCACCTCGGTGTTTTTGCCGCTGGAAATCTCCGAGCTGGCCAAGGGCCTCACGACCACCCGCGCGGTGACCTTCACCATCAACGTGGCCGCCGTCGTCTACCTGCTCCTGTCCAAACGACTGTTCGGGCTCCGCGGTGGCCGCAAAGCCTACGAGGAGCAACGGCGCGGCGAGCAGCTCCTCGACATCGAGAAGGCTGCCGCCAGGGCGTGACCTGTCGCCCGTGCACACGCTGACGTCGTGGTGGAATTGTCGGCATGAGCGAGAACGCGCGCATCGTGGTGTGCCCCCACTGCGGGACGAAGAATCGCGTGCCCTCCGCGGCGGCCGGTAAACCCCGCTGCGCGCGGTGCCGGCAGTGGCTTCCGTGGATCGTCGACGCCCGCGACGACTCCTTTGCCGACGTCGCCGAGAAGTCGTCGGTGCCGGTGCTGGTCGACCTGTGGGCGACATGGTGTGGTCCGTGCCGGACGGTCAGCCCGGCCCTCGAGCAGTTGGCGCGGGAACGGGCAGGCCGGCTGAAACTGGTCAAGGTCGACGTCGACGCGGCACCCGCGCTGTCTCAGCGGTTCGCCGTGCGCGCGGTGCCGACCCTGCTGCTGCTGCGGGACGGCCGGGTGCTGGCCCGCCAGTCCGGCGCCGCCCCGCTGCCCGCCCTGCGCACCTGGGTCGACGACACGCTGACGTGAGGTCTCGGTCAGGGTGCCGCGGAGCTCCCCTGGTGCGGTGGGGGACTGCTGCGGAACTCGTCGATTTTGCTCCACCCGGCGACGTGTTTGGATAGCGGTATGTCCTATCCCGAGGAACGCATTGTCAGCGCCACCCGTGTCATCTCAGCCAGCGCGAACCGGATCTTCGAACTGATCGCCGACCCGTCGCGGCAGCCGAGCTGGGACGGCAACGACAACCTCGCCGCGGCCGCCCCCGGGCAGCGCGTGCGCCAGGCCGGCGACATCTTCACGACCACGTTGACCAACGGTGCCGTCCGGGAGAACCACGTCGTGGAGTTCATCGAGGGCAGTCAGATCGCCTGGCGGCCGGCGGAAAAGGGAAAGCAGCCGCCCGGGCACCTGTGGCGCTGGCAACTCGAACAGCTCGGCGCCGAACTCACCAGCGTGACCCACACCTACGACTGGACCGCGCTCACCGACACGACGCGCCTCGAACGGGCCCGGGCGACCACGGCCGACAAGTTGCGGGCGTCGCTGGACCGGCTCGCCGAGCTGGCGCGCGACGCCTGAGGGGCACTCGATGAGCCGGTGCAGTCAGCGCCGGCGCATCACTTCCTGGCGCGCACCCACTGCAACGTCCCGAGGTTCGTGACGCGCACGCTGGCGAAATCGTTGTCCTCGAGGATGTCGCCGATCTCGTCGTCGCCGAACGCGTGCGCCCCGATGTTGGGCAGCATCTGCCACAGCCGCGCGGCACGCCCGGCGGTCGGGACCATGACGGCCAGCCTGCCGCCCGGGCGCAGCACCCGGGCCATCTCGGCCAGGGCGGCCGCCGGGTCCGGGATCAGCTGAAGCACGGCGATCGAGACAACTGCATCGACGGTGCCGTCGCGCAGCGGAAGTCGCTGGGCATCGGCCCGGATGAATCCGACCTGCGGGCCCGCCTCGTTGCGCACCGCCCGCGCCAGCATCGCCTCGGAGATGTCGACGCCCAGCGCCAGCCCGTCGGGGCCGGCCGCCCGCGCCAGCGACGCGGTGACGTTGCCCGGACCCGATCCGACGTCGAGCGCCGTGCCCCCGTCCGGGATGTTCAGCCACTCGAGCGGATGGCGCCAGGCGCTGATCAGTCGCCGAGACAGGGCCTGGGCGTTGTCGTAGAGCATCGACCCGATCGGCGAGGCCCACGCGGCCTGGATCGGGCCGGTGTTCTTCGCGACGGCGGTGTCCCCGGCTGATGCGTCGCCGAGCAGATCGAGATACCCCCTGCTGGCGTCGGCGTCCGCCGGGGGATCGGCAAGCAGGTCCACCGCGCGGCGCAACGCTGGCGGCAGCGAGACGTGCACATCGGTCATGTGTGCTCCTTTGATCAAATGCCAAGCTGTACGGCGAAATTGGCGGTCTGGGCTCACGTGGCCCTCTGTTGCAGCCTACGCCGGGTGGTGGTCGCCCGACTGTCCGCCGAATGTGGGGCGAGTTAACGCCTGACGGTGGCTCGCTCGCGGGCCAGGGCATACAGGCGCCACTGACCCGGCACGCCCTTGAGAGCGTTCTCGCCGCGGTCGTCGAACCGGTGCCGCGACCCGGTGACGATGTCACGTACCGTCGAGGACACCAGCACTTCGCTCGGGCCGGCCAGCGCGCCCACCCGCGCGCCGATGTGCACGGCCATTCCGGCGACGTCGTCGTGCGCGGCGCCGCGGACCTCGACCTCGCCCGCGTGGATCCCGACCCGCACCTCGATGCCCAGCACGCGGACGGCGTCCACCAGGGCGTCGGCGCATGCCAGCGCCGCGCTGGGACTGGAAAACGTCGCGACGAATCCATCGCCGGCCGTGTTGACTTCGCGCCCGCCGAACCGCTGCAGTTCGTGGCGCACGATGGCGTCGTGGTTGTCCAGCAGGTCGCGCCACCGGTGGTCACCGAGCGCGGCGGCCCGCTCGGTGGAGCCGACGATGTCGGTGAACACGATGGTCGTGAGCAGCCGCTCGGCATCGGAGCCACTGCGCACCCCGGTGACGAACTCCTCGATCTCGTCGAGCATCGGGCCGGTGTCGCCGACCCAGTACAGGGCGTCGCCGCCCGCGAGTTCCACCAGGCGCGACCCGGGGATGTGTTCGGCCAGGTAGTCGGCGTGCGCGACGGGGCTGAAGGTCGGGTTGTCGCGGTGCAGGATCAGGGTCGGCACCGTGATGCGGCCGAGGCGGTCGCGCACGTCGCCGTCCCTGATCTTGCGGACGAAGGTGCGCGCCATGCTCGGCGACGCCGCCCGGTTGCCGGCCATGTCCCACCATGCCCGGAAGGCGTCGTCATCGGCGACACTGGGGGCGATGATGCCGAGCAGGTCGAAGCCCCGCTCGACGGCGTCCGGGTCCATGGCGGTCGTCGTGTACGGGTCGGCCGCGCTCAGGTCGGAGCCCATCGGGTAGTCCGGGGCGCGCAGCGAACGTGCCGCGCCGTTGACGGTCACCAGGCTGTTCACCCGGTCGGGGTGATCGGCGGCCAGGACGATACCGGCCAACGAGGTGAAGCCCGGTGCCAGCACCGTCGCACGCGCGCATCCGACCGCGTTCATGACCGCGATCGCGTCGTTCGCCCAGGCCTCCGGGCCGATCATGTCTGGCGACGGGACCGGTGAGGACAGGCCGATCCCGCGCTGGTCGAAGCGGATCACCCGGGCGAACGACGCCAGCCGGCGATGGAAGCGGTACATCGACGGCTCGCCGTCGACGCAGTCGATCGGGATGAACGGCCCCGGCAGCACGAGCAGGTCGACCGGGCCATCGCCGAAGACCTGATAGGCGATGTCGATCTCGCCGCAACTGGCGTACCTGGTCCGCGTCACCGGCGCCACGGGTCCAGGCTAATCCAGGTCGCCGGCAGGGTTGTCCCTTTGCCGTCCGCCGATGATCGGGATCAGGTAGCGGGCGGCGTACCGGCGCACAGCGGCCGGGTCCGTGGTGTCGAGGCGGTCGGTGGGGAAGACGATGATGCCGAAGGCGATCCGCAGCAGGATGTCGGCGACGTCGGCCAGCTCGGGGTCGGGCAGGTCGGCGCCGCAGCGCCGCAGCGTGTGGGCGATGCCGTCGGCGAACTGCCGGATCGGGAAGACCTCGGAACGCGAGAACAGCCCGAACAACTCGGGTTCGCTCTCGGCGATCCGGGAGTACAGCGGCGAGTCCTGTACCAAGCACACACCCAGGGCGAATGCCTCGACCACGGCCTGCTGCGGGCTGCATCCGGCGGTGGCCCGGTCCAGTGTGCGGAAGAAGCGGCCGGCTTCGCGCCGCACCACCTTCTCGAACAGGTCGTCCTTGCTGGGAAAGCGCCGATAGATGGTGCTGCGGCTGACGCCCGCGCGGACGGCGACGTCCTCGACGTTCGCCCGGCGCACGCCGTAGGTTTCGAACACCGTCCGCGCGGTGTCCAGGATGACCCGGTCGACCTCGGATTTCTCGGATTTCTCGGTCTTCTCGCCCAGCTTGCCGCCAGGGCTGTCAAACCGCATGGATCACGACCCCCAACTGCGATCTCGGAGTAAGAATGCTATTGTGACACAAAGATACGGCTTTGTATCAGTGATGCACACTGCACGCGGCACGCGCTGACGAGGGGTGGGCACCACTGCCGGATCCCGATTCACCAGTGGTGTTCGACAGTGTTGCGCGAAGCGGTGCCCGTGCTGGTCGGCGGGGAGGGCCACGACGCCTGGCCGCGGCTGGGGCCCGACTCGCCGACCTGGAAGTTCTACGGCGATCACCGCACCGCGTTCTTCGGATTCCAGCGCACGGCCGGCGTCGAGAACTGCATCGAGCAACTCGCCCAGGGTGTGCTCGACCATTCGGTGGTATTCAGCGACACGCTGGGCCGGGCGAGGAGGACCGCGCCGCTCGTGATGCACACCGTGTACTCCGATGATCCGCACGCCTGGGGCCGCAAGGTTCGCGACTTCCACAAGCCGATCAAGGGGACCGTCAGTGACGGGTCGCGGTATCACGCGCTGAATCCCCAAGCCGGCCTGGCGGATCCTGTCCGCGCCGCTCAACGCCCACACCCGGCTGGTCGTGGTGGGCACTTTGCCCCGCGGATGCGGGCGGTGTGCCAGTTGGAATGGGACGCCAAGAAGGACAAGCGCTTTCAGTGGATCGCCGCCACCATGCGGGCGCTGAATCCGCTCAACGACCGCTTGCCCCTGTCGGTGGTCTACCTGCCCTGGGCGGCCAGGGCGTGGCGCCGCGTGGCAGTCGACCCGGGAGGGCTGCACAACGGCGCCCGAGGAGTTGAACGGCGCGTAACTAGAGGCGGAACTCTTTGTGCTGTAAGCCAATCGGCGGCCGAAACCTATCTTCGTGCGGTTCCTGTGACAGGATCGGTGGTATGGCCGATATCGACTTTTCGCTGCTGGACGTCCCGAGGTCGGCGCCGATCGACGATCCCGAGGCCTACCTGCGCGCCGCGATCGCCTGGCATTTCGGCCGTGACACCGGGTCGGCGTTCTGGCTGCGCACGGCCGAGATGCTGGACTTCGACCCGCTGCGCGACGTCACCACCTTCGCCGACCTGCGGAGGTTTCCCAACCTGGTCAACGAACTGCGCGGCGTGCCGGTCGAGGATCTGGTCCCCCGCGGCTACCGGGCCGAGGGATCCTCGGCGCCGCTGCCCCGGGTATTCGAGTCCGGTGGCACCACCGGCGCCCCGAAACGCACCGCGCAACTGCCGGATTGGTGCGCCCAGGTCGTCGAATGGCAGACCGAGGATTTCGCCGCCGGCGGATTTCTGCCGGGCCGGGGCTTTTTGTGCCTGATGCCCAGCGGGCCGCACGGGGTGGGCTACTTCTCACGCCTGGTCTCCGAGCGGTTGGGCTCGGTGTTCCACTCGATCGACATCGACCCGCGCTGGGTCAAGAAGCTCACCGCCCGCAACGCCGCCGCCGAGGTGGCGGCCTACGTCGAGCACGTCGTCGACCAGGCCGTCTTCATCCTGCAGACGCAGGACGTCGCCAACCTGCACGCCACGCCCCCGCTGGTGGAGGCGATGGCCCGCGACGACCGCGTGGTGGACCTGGTGAACGACAAGATCCGCTACCTGTTGCTCAGCGGCGCGCACGTCGACGCCGACACCCTGGACCTGCTGCGCGACATCTTCCCGGCCACGACCATCACGATGGCCT
>NZ_JBYCLC010000413.1:0-9256 GCF_057473685.1 Mycobacterium sp. TH-M116
TCGACGGCGCGGACGACCGTCCGGTGCTGTGCGTGCGGCGCCTGACAAAATCTCATGACGGTCTCAGTTGGGCAAAAATCTTGCTGCGCAACCGCGGGGTGGGGGCTGAGATCACCTGTCTGGCCTTAGCGTCAGCTGCCATGGCCGAACGGAAGGACTACGAGAAGCGCCGGCACACAGTGCTCGACGCAATTGTGCCAGCTTTCATGGTTGCCATCCTCGGGCTCGCCCTCGCCCCAGCGGCTCATGCCGCTGCGCCCGCGGCAAGCTTGTCGGTGACATCGACGTGGCAGACCGGGTTCATCGCCAGCTTCACCGTCCTCAATTCGACGCCGGCGCCGCTCGCCGACTGGAAGCTCGAGTTCGACTTGCCCGCAGGAGAATCCGTCTCGCACACGTGGAATAGCACCATTGCACAATCTGGCACGCACTTCGTGCTCACACCCGCGAATTGGAACCGCATCATCGCACCCGGTGGTTCAGCCACTGGCGGCATGAGAGGCGTGCTGACCGGCACCTATTCGCCACCGCAGAATTGCATGCTCAACCAGCAGTATCGGTGCACCTGAAAGCGACCGCGCACCGAGACCCGATACCCGAGAACCGAGACCCGAGAGCTGTTTGTAGGTCCACATGTCGCACGCAGAGATGCCGAGCCCAACGCACGTCAACAGCACTTACCGCGCATCGCCATCCGGATGGCGTGCCTGATGGAGATTCCACTGGCCACAATCGGGCGCCAGCACATCGTTGACGTCGACCTCGAATCCGCCGACCCGCGGGCCGGGATTGGACGCCGTGCTCACGATGCGCTGGTAGAGAACAGCGACGGGGTAGACCTGACGGCCGGACCAGGCTCGAGTTTGCCAGGCCCACCGATGGCCAGGCGTGCTCGAAGACCCGATAACCCCGTCGGCGACGGCCCACTGGCACACTTTGATGCCTCCGTAGACCCCGGTGCGTTGAACTCCAAGAACCGCGTTGATTCCGCGAAACCACGGCAGCGCGAGCCGATTCCAGGTGTCGCGGTTGATGTCCTCGTCGATGGTGAAGAATATCGGCGCGCTCTGGCCGCCACCCGCCGCGGTGTGCAACTGCCACGCGGTTCGCGCGTCCGCGATACCACCGGCGTAGCCTCGCCTGAAGTCCGACGGTGCCGTTCCACCCGGCTTGCCGTACTGGTAGTTGCTGACGATCACCAAGCCGGCGGCTGTCAGCGACTCGGCGTAGGCCCGAGTGATCGGCTTGGCGCCGAACGAGGAGCCGGGGCGCGACATCGAGACGTAGTTGACCACCCCGCTGTAGCCGGCAGCTCGGATCAGCTGCGCTGGAATTTGATGCGCTGCGAAGTCGATCAGTCGAGGGGCGGCACCTGCCGCTGTGGGTGTGCTGCAGGCCACTGATGCGGCACCCAAACCGGCCAACGCAGCGGCGTAGCGCAGCGCGTCGCGTCGGGAAACCGCACCCAGTCGCCCATGGCTGGCCGCCGAGGGCAAATTGTGCATCGCGCGATGTTAACGATCGGGCGGCTGTCAACGGTAGGGTCCGACTTGATTGCGATTTCAAATGGATACCCGATGGTGACCCCCGCCGATGCCATCGACCTGACGCCGACTTCGAGTGCCGCCTGAGAATGGAACCGCGGGAATTCCCCGGGGTCAAGCCTTCTCGCGGGGGGAGAGGATGAGAGCTGGATCTGCGCACCGTCCACAGTAATCGCCGCACACCTGGCAGCGGGAAAAGATCCGGACGGCGCGCTTGGCGACGTCACCTTGGTTGTGGCAGGAGTCAACGCCATTGCTGTCGAACATGGCGCGCTGCCCCGCAACTGAAGAAAAGATCAAGGCGCGGCAGTCACGGTGGTCGGGGTCGCCGCTGGGCACGGCAGGCGGATTGATGCCTCGGTGTCAGCCGATTGATCCCAGGATCGCCCGCGCTGTGCGCTCTGCGATGAGCATCACCGGCGCGTTGGTGTTGCCGGAAATGATGGCGGGCATAGCTGACGCATCGACTACACGAAGGCCGGCGACACGGTACACGCGGCAGTCGGAGTCGAGCACTGTGAGGGCCGACCGGGGCCGACCTCGGGCGTCAAAGGCTCCCATCGCGCATGTACCCACCGGATGGAAGATCGTTGTTCCGAGTTCAGTTGCTGCCCGGCATAATTCGTCGTCACTCTCCAGCTGTGGACCGGGAAGCAACTCCTGCGGTCGGTAGCGGGCGAGAGCGGGCGCCGCCATGATCTGCCGGGTCATGCGGAGGCCCTTCACTGCGATTTGCCGATCGGCGTCGGTCGACAGGTAATTGCAGCGAATTTTCGGATGAATCAGCGGATCTGCACCAGCCATGCGCACATGGCCACGCGAGCTGGGGCGCACATTGCAGACGGAGGGAGTGATCGCCCCGAAGGGGTGCAACGGTTCGCCGAACTTCGGCAAAGACAAGGGCTGCACATGCCACTCCAGATCGGGACTGCCCAGCGCGGGGTCGCTCTTGGCGAAAGCCCCTAGCGTCGAGGGAGGCATGGTCATGGGCCCCGATCGCAACAGCAAATACTGAAGTCCCATGCCCGCGCGGGTGATCCAATTCCGGTAGAGCGTATTGACGGTCCGGGCGCCCCGGACCGTGTACACGGTTCGAAGTTGCAGGTGATCCTGAAGGTTTTCACCCACGCCCGGTAGATCGACAACCACGGGCACTTGATGCCGGGTAAGGAGACCAGCCGGGCCCAGACCCGAGACCTGCATCAGATGCGGCGAGCCAATAGCTCCAGCGCTCAGGATCACCTCCCGCCGGGCTCGGACGTCGACGAGTTGGCCGCCTTTGAGCAGCCGCAGGCCGGTGACGCGCTGCTGGGCCGTGGTCCAGGCACCGCGCCGCTGAGCGTGGCGCACCTGGTCGTCCAGCAGAAGCCGCACGGCCTGGGTATGGGTGTAGACGGTGAGATTCGTTCGGTGCGCGATGGGATGCAGGAAGGCATCGGCCATCGACCAGCGACGGCCACGCCGTTGGTTGACGTGAAAGTACGCAGAGCCGGCGTTGAAGCCGCGGTTGAACTCGTCGATCGGGGAGATGCCCAGCTGCGCAGCGGCGGCCTGCCAGGCGTCCAAGATCTTCCAGCGCACACGTGGCCGCTCGACGCGGATCTCGCCACCAACGCCGTGCCAGTCGTCGGCGCCGCCGAAGTAGTCCTCTAATTTTTTGTAGATCGCCAGCGTCTCGCCCGGACCGTCCGGGCCACCCCAGAGCCAACGGTCGTCACCTGTGGCCCGCGCCCAAAGCTCATAGTCGCTCGCCTGTCCTCGCATGTGGATCATGGCGTTGATCGACGAACAGCCGCCGATCACGCGGCCCCGCGCATAGTGAATGCTGCGGCCGGCCAGGCCCGGATCGGCCTCGGTCGTGAAGCACCAATCGGTGCGTGGGTTGGCGATGGTGTACAGATAGCCGACCGGTATCTTGATCCAGAACCAGTCATCCCTGCCGCCGGCCTCAATCAAGAGCACACGGCAATCAGGGTCGGCACTGAGCCGATTGGCGAGTAGGCAGCCGGCGCTGCCCGCCCCCACGATGATGAAGTCGAATTCGGCGAGCGCGTTCATTTCCGGTGTCGGCCCTCCAGCGTCGGTTGCGTGTCCCAGTGTGACCGACGACCAACTGCCGCGGCATCCTGCGCCCGGGCGCCAGATCGCTTGGCTGGAGTCCTGCGGTATTGGGGGGGAGAGAGACGATTGATCCCGATCAGCGTGGCTATGTCTGGCGCCAGTGGCATTCGCTAGGCGTAGAAACACCTGGCGACCCAACCTCGGCGCGGTCGGCCGCTCCGGCCGTCCAACTCGCGTCGACCCACGGGGCCATCGCGGCCGGCAGCTGCCGTCCCGGCTCCGGGCCCGAGGCACGCGAACTCGGTATCGACCGCATCGTCGACTTCGACTTCGAACCCGCCGCGCTTACCCGGTGTTTCGACATCGTGCTGGACGCCGCCGGCACACTGCCCCTCAAGGAAGCCCGAAGGATGCTGACGCGGGGAGGACGCATCGTCAGTGTCAAGCCCAGTCCGGCAAACATGGTCAGAAACGCCCTGCCCGGACCGTTCCACGTCGCAATCGGCAAGTTCGTCACCGCCGATCTCAAGGCCGTCGCACGCGCCGCCGGCGACGGTCATCTGCGACTGACGATCGACTACCGAATCATGTGGCCTATGGCGTCACAACCGCTGCCCACGAACTGTACGAAAGGGGAAGTGCACTCAGCGATTACGTGTGCCGTTTCGTCAACTCTTCACCGTCACCGGGCGAGCAGAGCTGATCGTGCACAGCCGGAGCCCAGCGCACCTAGCCCGGCCAGCGTCGGTAGAGCTTCTCGGACGCCCACGCCGGCCACGTCGGTGCGCCGATGACCGTGCCCGCGGTCAGTTGCGCGACAATCCGGGGCCCCTCGAGGCGTGAATTGTCGTAGATCGTTGCGGTGTAGGCGATCTCGATCGCATTGGCCACCAATTGCCATAATCGGCGGTGCCGTTCACAGATCTTGCCCTCGGGGACGTCGTGACCGCCGTGTCGGACGCGCCGCCGTACGCGTTCGACGGCAAGGCCCTCGGGGACCAGCATCACCTGCAGAGCGACGACGTAGCCGGCATCGTGTGCGGAGCGGATCAGCTCGAGCTTCGACGCATGGGAGAAGACGGTCTCGGCAATGAACGATTTGCCCACGTCGATGAGCCTGGCGCGGGTATCTGCAGCGATCCGCGCTGCATCGTAGGCGTGCGCAATTGGATCGTCGGGCCAACGCTGCTTTGCGATCTCGTCGGCATTGACGAATACGCTGCGTGGCAACAACGGCGCCAACGTGAACGCGATGAACGTCGACTTACCAGCGCCGTTCGGGCCGACGACGAGGTCGAGCCGCTTCATCGGCGCCGCCCGACGTCATGGCTCATCCGTCGACATCGACCACCGAGGTAGTTCCGTCGGGCCGGTACTCGACGATCTCGCCGTCGTCGTTGAGCGCCACTGTCGTGATGCCGCGCATTGCCAGCAAGTCACCGTAATGGGCGGTGGCCAGCGACTCCTCGATAGCGGCCGAGATCTCTGCGTTGAAGACGAGACCCTCATCCTCGGACAGGTGGTTCGTGTCGAGGTCACCGGCCAGGGCCGCCTCGTCGCGGCGACGCGAAGCCGTTTGATGGCTCGACACCGCTCGGCCCACCCGCGCCCAGTGATCGAGTTGCTGCTTGGCCGAACGGCTCTGGCGAGCACCCTCAGCAGCAGCGCTGTCCATAAGGTCGGCGGCGACCCTCGTGACGCGGTCGGCGACGTTTGTCATGCCCCTACCTGCTGTAGCAAAATGCTACGCCGTGTAGCGGAACGTTACGAGGCGGAGGCGATTCGCGGCGGCCCGCGCGTGCCCGTCGGCGACGAAGTGCACCACGAGGCTCTGGGATCCCATGGTTCATTTCATGGAGCACCGGTGATCTTTCCCACGGCGCTCTGGCTTGCCGCCTACCACGGGGCGTACGTTCGTGCCAAGCCGCGAATACCGCGAGCGCCTGCGTCACTCAAGCGGTTCGATTCTGGCCGGGCCGAGCGCGTAGATCAGCCGCACCGTAGCCCACACCACAGGACCATGCGGAGAGGAGCCCATGAGAACGATCGCATACCGCCACCCGGCACTCGTCGGCCTGGCCGCCGTCGCGCTCATCACTGCAGGCTGCAGCAGTGGCAAAAGCGGCAGCGCGCCTGTGCCACCTCAGGTCGGCGCGCGGGGCATCTCCACGTCTAAAACCCCAGTGCAGTCCACCGCGGTGAAGCTCATCGGGGAGAGCGATGTTGAGGTGACTCTGACCGGCCCGATCGCTGCCAAGTACTCGTCGGCAACCGCCGATCAGCGGGCGGCTCTCGGCAAGCCCCTCACGGGTGATCGCAACGCGGGCACGCGGCAGAACGGCGTGGTATTCCAGCAATTCCAACGCGGTGTGATCACCGCCAAGAACGATGAGGCCGGCACGCCCGCGTATATCGTCCTGGGCAAGATCCGGGACGCCTGGAATGTCCCGCGCGACCCGAACGGCGTACCTGCGATTTCCGGCGAAAACGGTTCGGCAGGTCCGCTGGGATTCCCCACCAGCGATGACAACGCCGTCGGCGATCTGCTCGTATCGAACTTCGAGCACGGCAGCATCGAGTGCAACACGAAGACCGGCCAGGTCGAGGTGACGGTAAACGGCAAGTCCGTACCATCCGGACTGTAGGCCGAATCAAGCAGCTTTGTCCCGACCTGGTGCGAACGCCACAACGAACTCTTGGTCGTGTCCCGTCGGCGGTGTAAAAGAGTTCGGACGGAGGTTCCCTCGGAGACCGGCAAGTCTGGCGAACGGCACCTGCGTCGGTGTCGCAGAGGTTATCGCCTGCGCAGCGGTTGCAGGAGGAAACTGGTGGGGTGTTGGCCGGCGGCGCCGAACGAGCTTGTCAACGCCACCGCGGAGAATCATGAACGCAGACGAGCGGAGCCCACGTCAGGCCACCTCTACACCGCTTCTGGGACCCCTTGTGCTGCGGGTTGTCCTCAATCTATGAGTGCCGTCGCGTTATCATCACAACCTGACACGACGAAAACAATTGTTAAGCAGTGTATTACGGCGTAACCTGCTGGTGGCCCGCCATATTCGATTCCGCGGTATTCCTGCCCCGTGCCGTCGCGTGGCCCTCGGTCTGCACCAATCCAGAAGCCAGCAGCAGCTCGCAAAGCGCCGAGTCCATCGTGCCAAAGCCTCGACCGCATGCGCTCGTTTGCTGGATCGAATATGCGATCGCCGGTGGACCTAGTGTCTACATTTTGTCTACACTGATGTCATGGCAGCAGAAACCACAACGGTCCGAGTTCGTCGGCCTGATTCTGAGCGGCTCCAATCGCTGGCCAAGGCTCGTCAAACCGCCGTTGTCGACGTCGTGCACGCAGCTATCGACGCCTTGGAACGGCAGGAGTTCCTCCGGGGACTAAACAGCGACTACCAGCGCCTGCGTGGTAATCCCGAACTGTGGGAGCAGTACCTGGCCGAGCGTCACGAGTGGGACACTCTGGCTTGATCTGGCGAGGGGAGGTCTACTACGTCGATCTCGGTCATCCGGTCGGCCACGAGCCGGCCTTTCGACGCCCAGCGGTCGTGGTGTCGGTCGACATTCTCAACAATGGACCGGGCGGGCTGGTGGTCGTCGTACCGATTACGACCGCTGGCTACGGACTGCGAAGCCATGTCGAGCTGGACCCAGAAAGCAGTGGGCTCGATCACGCCTCATATGCACGCTGCGATCAACTGCGCGTGGTCTCCGTCGAACGACTGTCAACCCGGCAGACAATAATCGGCCCAGAGCAGATGCAGGCCATTGACCAAGCGCTGCGGTTCGTACTCGACCTGTGACACACAGCCCGAGGCAGACCAATAGTGGTGGAGCGGAACCTGTTGGACCGCAACCGGAAACGGCCGGGTCTGCTGGTAACTCTGCATATTCGATTCCTGCATATTCCCACCCGCCGCCGACCAACTGGTGTATCACTTCATTATCGAGTGGTACACTTACCGCGTGCCAACGACGCGTCCTCGATATCAGGTAACGGAGACACCGGCGGTCGCCCGCGCCTTGGACAGAGCAGCGAAACGATGGCCCGGCGAGCCTCGATCAAGACTGCTCGTGCGGCTTGTCGAGGCGGGAGGCGACATGCTCGCCAATGATGAGCACGCCGACAAACGCGACCATCGATCTGCTGTTCTGGCCTGCGCGGGCCGTTACGCCGAGGCATTCGGTCCTGACTATCTCGCCGAGCTGAGAGCAGACTGGCCGGCGTGATGGCATTGGACGCAAGTGTGCTCATCGCTCATTTGAATCCAGCCGATCCGCATCATCGAGCAGCCACCGAAGTCCTTCTGGCCGGCACACCCGGGGAGATGCTGGTGCACATGATCACCATGGCGGAAGTGTTGGTCGGCGGCGTCCGGATAGGCCAGGGCGCTTCGATGCGCGACGACATCCACGACGCCGGAATCACGGTCGCACCTCACGACAACGGGGAGCCATTACGACTTGCCGAACTGCGCGCCAGCAGTGGGCTGAAGTTGCCCGACTGTTGCGTTCTTGACGTCGCAATACGACACCAAGCAGGCCTCGCAACCTTCGACCACGCACTGGCCACAGAAGCTGCCAAACGTGGCATACCCGCCGCCACTGCGTGAACGCGAAAGCCGTTGGGCGACAACCTAATATGCAGTAGTTACTGGTAACCCGCCATATTCGATCCCGCCGTATTCCTCCACTGAAGTTACCGCCAGCGGGTTGGCCAGTTGGTACGCAGGGGAGCCGTCATCCGCCAGCCGGGGGCATCGTTTCAACCTAGTTCCTGCCCCAGTAACCGTGCGCGGAGTTTGCTGGAGTGAAGATCGCGCCAAACATCGACAAGCTGCTAGCATTGACTGCAATGCAATCAATGGGTAAGGGGTGACTGATGGCGACGTTGACGATTCGTGATTTTGACGACGAGCTCAAAGCGGCACTGCGTGTTCGCGCAGCAGAGCACGGCCGATCGATGGAATCGGAGGTACGCGAGATCTTGCGCACGGCATTGCAACGCCCCGTGGGTGGTCCGGGGATGGCGACGCGGATTCGGCAGCGCTTCTCGGGAACCGGGGGGGTGGAGCTTGACCTGCCCGGCCGGACGGAGCGTCCACGTGCTGCGGTCCTTGACGAATGATCGTCTTGGATACCAACGTGGTTTCGGAGCTGATGCGCCCAGCACCGGAACCTGGCGTCACTGGTTGGGTCGACAGTTTGGATGTGTCCGACATATTGCTGACTGCCGTGACGGCGGCCGAACTGATGTGCGGAGTCGCCCGATTGCCGAACGGGCGACGCAGACGTGAGCTTCGCGCAAAGGTCGACGGACTGCTGACGGAGGATTTCCAGGACAGGATTTTGCCATTCGATGCGCTGGCTGCAACTCATTATGCAGATATCGTTGCTGAACGGGAGCGTAGCGGACTCCAGATCAGTATGGCCGATGGGCAGATCGCCGCAATTTGCCGCAACTGGAACGCCGGACTCGCGACGCGCAACATCGGTGACTTCGTTGACACCGGCATCGAACTCATCAATCCGTGGGATTTGGCAACACCGTAACCGCTTGGCCGCAACGACGCACGCTGGTTGCGAAACGACATCAATGAAATACGCTGCAGCACAGTGGTTTGGCAGTGGAAGAAGTCGTT
>NZ_JBYCLC010000414.1:0-1532 GCF_057473685.1 Mycobacterium sp. TH-M116
GTGTCGTGTTCCACCAGGGCGTCCGCCCGCGACAGGGTCGGCCCCTGTGGCAGCAGCCGCAGCGCCACCCACGGCGCCAGGCTCGGTCTGGTCTTCAGCCCCAACGCCTCAAGCACGTCGCGGGTGTCGTCCACCCCGAACCGGGCGCCCGCATCGGTCAGCCACCACAGCGATTCCGTCGTCTTGGCTCCGGGATCATTGCCGGTGGCGGCGACGAAGTTCGCGTTCTCGGGACCGAAATAGACCTGGTCGGCTTGCCGGCCCGTCGTGTCGGCCTTCACCAACGTCACGACCTTGTTCATGTCATGTGAATTGACCGGGATGCTGGACCCGGAGATGACCTGGACGCGCGCACGGCTCTCGCCGTCGGTCTTCTCCCACCACCAGCAGGTCGCCGGATTCTCCCGGATGTCCATCACGTTCAACGGGTTGTCCGGGTAAGACGACAGATCCAGCTTCTTGACCACAGGCATCTTCGCCAGCGCCGACGGTTCCACGGTCAACGGCTTGGTGTTACCCGAACCAGCGTTCTGCAGGATCTGGGCCACCAGCGGTGGCAGCGTCTGCACGCCGTCGGACAACACCAGCGAATACTGCTGCGGGCCACTGATCTGCGGGGTGACGATCACCGTGCCCACCGGGCCGGGCGCTCCGGGGAAGGACGCCGGGCTGCCGACATCCTTCACGTCGGGCACAGTCAGCTCGGGCCCCACCGGTAACGCGTCGAACAGGGCACGGCTCATCGGCTTCGCCGCGCTGACCTGCTCGGGCGTCAGCCCCAGCGGTAACAGCACCGACCGGTTCGTCGCGTCGATGCGCGAGCGTCGCCCTTCGCGAATCACCCAGGCGTCGCCGCCGTAGCTCAGAACCGTGGCGTCCGACCCCGTCAGCACCCGCCGGTGGCCGCTGAGGTCCGGGATGCCGTCGATGACGGTCACCGTCACACCCGAGGGCGAACTCAGTACGGACCCCGTCCCACTCGCGGTGCCCACGGAGTCACAGACCAGCCACGATGACTTGGCCGGCGTCCTGGACGCGAAGTTCGACGGCGCCCCGGGGATCCCGACCAGCGGCCCGCGCGGGAGGCTCGCGATCTGGCTGGACCGAACCAGGTGCGGGTTGTCCGGCCGACCGGTGATCAGCCGGGCTGACGCGAGGTTCAGCGCCGGATACAAACGGTCGCCCACCCGGACGTACAGCGCGCCCGAGTCGCGGTCGGCGATGATCGGGGACTCGTTGATCTGACCGGACGGGCTGAGGAAGGAGTACAGCAGCGCGCCCAGGCAGATCACCAGCGCCGCAGACACCGACGCCACCACGGCCAGGTTTTGCCGGCGGCCGGGCTCGATCTCCATACGGACCCGCCACCGGGTCAGCGCCATCGCGGTCCGACGAGCAAGGAATTGGTAACCCGTCACCTGCGTCCGCGTCGACAGCCCGAGGCCGTATCCGGACCCGCGCTGCCCGCGACTCTCTTCCGCCACTTAATTCACCATCCGGTCTGTTGACACGCTCTGGGGATCCGCGGTACC
>NZ_JBYCLC010000415.1:0-3969 GCF_057473685.1 Mycobacterium sp. TH-M116
GGTAGGGACTTTGGGCCCTCTTCGGATCTCCGGATGACATTTTCGTGGGCGCGGTCTCAGCGCTGCCCCGCCGGGTCGGGCCGTCATCAACGTTTCACGGGCGGGTCAACGGTTCCTCACCATGTACGGGCCCAGGTCCAGAGAGGGCTTTGGGCCCTGTTACGCCAGCGTGCATCGAAGATAGCGTGGTGAAGCACCGCATGCTTGAGAGAGTTTGGCGTCGATAGTGACCATGTGGCCTGAGTTCCTACCCCGCGTGGATTTCGCGGCACTGCCGCCGGGGATCAATTCGAGCCGGATGTATGCCGGTCCGGGGGCAGCATGGTGACCTTCAGACACCGCCTTGATTTATTGTCGAGGCTGAACCGAATTGGAGTCGCATGTATGGAACGTCGCGAGTTTTCCGCCGAGCTTAAACACCGGGTGTCGCGTTGGAGGTGATCGAGCATTCCCGGGCGATCGTTGATGTCGCACGCGACGATCTGCTGGAGCCGCCGCCCCTGCAGATCACCGAGTACCTGCGACTCTTGAAGCTTTACCGAGCCTGCGGGATGGTCAGCACCGCGGGTGGGACGATGAGGCGGTGCCTGCCGCCCATGCCGAGACCCTCGTGGCATGGGGCTAGCCGGTGCGGATCGGACCCGAGGTCTGCGTCCGGGCGGCGCTGTTGACGTGCGCGCGCTACCTGCCGATGGGCCGCACCCGAGAGCCGTTGGAAGCGTTGACCGCGATCGACGTCTCGACCGGGTTTCTGGCCGGGTCCGCGGCCGCGCGGCACGCAGGTTGGAGCGAAACATCCTTGCCCACAAGCGAAAACCGCTCGCGGAGGTGCTGGCGCCGCAGGCAGGCGAACCACCCGGCCGCGCCGCCGGCACGCCCACCTATGTGCACCTCGCGTGCACCGAATAGCCGCCACCGGCGCCCGAGCCGCCGCAGCCGAGGTCCTCACCCGGCCGTACTCGCGGGCATCCGCAACCGGAACCTGGGCGCACTCGCCCACGGCAACGGCGAAAACCGCGGACAGGAAACCGAACTCGCCGCCAAGACCCCACCCTGATCACCCGGTTCGGCCACTACGAGGACATGGTCTTGCGCTCCGCCACCGATCTGTCGGTGCCGCCCCCAGCTGACTAGCGACTTACTTAGGGATTTCGAATGGATTTTGGGATATTGCCGCCAGAAGTCAATTCGGGTCTTTTGTATACGGGTCCCGGGTCAGCTCCAATGTTGGCCGCCGCTGCCGCGTGGGACGGTGTGGCCGCAGATTTGGAGACCATGGCGGCCGCCTACTCGTCGACAACTTCTGGGCTGGCGAGCAGATGGCATGGCCCGTCGTTCGCGGCGATGGCCGCGGCGGCCCAGTCGTATACGACATGGCTCGACACCAGCGCCGTCCGCGCGCGCCAAACCGCAGTCCAAGCCCGCGCCGCGGTGGCCGCCTACGAGGCTGCATTTGCCGCCACCGTTCCGCCGCCGGCCGTCGCGGCCAACCGCAGCTTATTGGCATCCCTGGTGGCAACCAATATTTTCGGGCAGAACACCCCGGCAATCGCGGCTACCGAACTCGATTACGCCGAGATGTGGGAGCAAGACGCCGCGGCCATGTACGGCTACGCCAGTTCTGCTTCGGCGGCATCCGCGGTGACTCCGTTCGGCGAGCCGCCGCAGACCACCAACTCCAGCGGTCTGGTTGCGCAGGCCGCAGCAGTAACCCGCGCCGCCCAGACATCGGCACAGACATTGCCGGCTCTACTGTCCTCGGTTCCCCAGTTACTGCACACGATGGCGGCCCCGGTGGGCGCCTCGCCGGCGGCGGCGGCCACACCGTCTTCGCTCGTTGACGTGCTAGCAAATGTGACCGTCGGGTCGCTATCGCCGTTCAATTTGTTGTCCGGGCTTCCAGAAGGCGAGCTTGTAAGCCTATTGCTCTACTCGATAACCCAAACGGGGGTCAACTTTGCGAATGTGGCCAGCAAGTTCGACAAAGTCGTGCTAGGCGTCCCGCCGGGCGTGTTTGGTTCCGGAGGTGTGCTGGCCAGCTCGGCGACACCGGCGCAAGTGTCAGCCAGCATGGGACGCGCGGCTTTGGTCAGTAACATGTCGGTGCCGCACAGTTGGGTACTGGCGGCCCCGGAAATCAAGCCGGTCGCCGTGTTTGTGCCGGTGTCGGAACCGGGCGCGGCCGTGGCAGCGGTTACCGCCGCCGAAGAAGGAAACCTATTCGGTGGCATGGCGCTTTCCGGCCTGGCCGGACGGGCGATCGTCGGAACCGGAGCCGGCACCGCCACAGCCGGCAAAGTGCGCGCCGCAGATGCTGTGGCGGCAGACGATGCGCCCATAAACATCATCCTGATAACCGAAGACGACGAATAACCCTTGACCGCACGGTGCAACGGGACACCCTAGACCGAAGGGGTAGAGATGGATTACGGGATGTTGCCGCCGGAAGTCAATTCCGGCCGTATCTACGCCGGCGCCGGGTCCGGATCAATGTCGCGGGCCGCAGCGGCGTGGGATACTCTCGCCGCCGAGCTGCGCTCTGCGGCGAATTCTTACGCGTCCACACTGTCGACACTGTCAGCACAATGGCGCGGCCCTTCGGCGGTGCGGATGGCGGCCGCGGCCAGTCCGTATACAGCCTGGCTGCGTGACACCGCTGCGCGAGCCGAGCAAGCTGCCTTCCAGGCCGGCATTGCCGTCCACGCCTACCAGACTGCCTTCGCTGCGACGGTGCCCCCGGCGGTGATCGCAGCTAACCGCAGCGAGTTGGCGGCATTGATCGCGACGAACGTCTTCGGCCAAAACACGCAGGCGATCACGGCTGCCGAGGCGCAGTACGAGCAGATGTGGGCTCAGGACACCGCTGCGATGTACGACTATGCGGCGTCGTCCGCGGTTGCCACCCGGTTGGCGCCGTTCACGGCCGCGCCCCCCACGACAAATCCGGGCGGCGCCGCGGCTGCAGCCGTGTCGGCCGCTCAGGAGATCGGCGCGTCAGCGGGCGGGGTGCAGCCGATACTCTCACAGCTGGCCGAACTGATGTCCACGACACCAGCAACGCTGAGCAACGCCGCGACCTCGGCGCTGCCGGTCTCGTCGGCGATTACGCCGCTGCTCGATCTGTTGAGTTCGTCGTCGCCGTTGTCGATCGCCGCGGATTTCCTGGATACGGGTGGGAGAGCTGTTTTAGTGGGAGCTTCCGGCGTGGTCAACACCATGTTCGGCATGAACCTCGACATTATGTGGATGCAAGGCGCGATATCCTCAGTTGGGTTGTCTACGGCATCGGGGCCGCAATTGGCTGCATCGATGACGGCGCCGAACGCGGACCTGACGGCAGCCGCCCCGGTGGTCTCAGCGCAGCTGGGCAGCGCTGGGCTGACGGGTGGGTTGTCAGTACCGCCAAACTGGGCGGCAGCCACCCCCACCGTCAAGCTGGTTGCCTCCGGATTGCAGGGTACCGGCGCCGGTGCAGCCCCTGCGGTCGCGGCAAAGGCCATCGAAAACCTGACTGGCGAGATGATCCTGGCAAGCGCGGTCGGCGGCGCACTCGGCAAGGCAATGCCGCCCGCGGTCAACGTGACAACTGTGCACCGATCGGAGACGGCCCGCGACAAGAGCGGTTCGAAACCCAGCAAATTCGAACGCGTCCTTGCCGAACTATCCCAGAAGCCCGAGTCGGTTCAGCACTGGCACACCGACAAGGCTCAACTTGAGAGTCTGCTGGACCAACTGTCGAGGAAACCGGGTACCCATGCGGTACACATTCACACCGGCGACAAGAAAAGGGGCTCTCGTGACAACCCCGGGGGTGGGTTGTGATGTGAGGGGCGCACGCCGTTGTCGCGTAAGGTTTCCGGCGTGGCAAGCGACACCGACGCCAGCACCGATTCGGCTGCCGTGTAGAGGGCGACCGCGAGCATCAGCCAGACGAACCACGTCGTGAGCCGCGCCGCCGGCACTGTGGCG
>NZ_JBYCLC010000416.1:0-10245 GCF_057473685.1 Mycobacterium sp. TH-M116
TGCGTCGACGCGAACAGGGGATGTGGACTGGTGATCGATTTCGGGGCGTTGCCGCCGGAGATCAACTCCGGTCGCATGTACACGGGCCCCGGTTCGGGACCGATGGTGGCCGCGGCGGAGGCGTGGGACGGTCTGGCCGCCGAATTGCACGCTGCGGCGGCGCATTACACGTCCGCGATTTCGGGGCTGGCCGCGAAGTGGCAGGGCGCCTCGGCGCTGACGATGTCGGCCGCGGCCGCGCCGTATGTGGCCTGGATGAGCGGCATGGCCGTCCAGGCCGAGCAGGCGGCGAGCCAGGCCAGGGCGGCGGCCGCCGCCTACGAGAGCGCGTTCGCGGTGACGGTCCCACCGGCGGCGGTCGCGGCCAACCGCTCGCAGCTGCTGGCGCTGATCGCGACGAATTTCTTCGGCCAGAACACCCCGGCGATCATGCAGATCCAGGCCCAGTACATCGAGATGTGGGCCCAGGACGCTGCGGCGATGTACGGCTACGCCGGCTCCTCGGCGGTGGCCGCCGACCTGCTGCCGTTCAGCCCGCCGCCGCGGATCACCGAACCGGCGGGCACCGTCGCGCAGGCCGCCGCCGTCGCCCAGGCCGCCGGGGCCCAGGCTGGTTCCCAGGCGCTGCCGGCGCTGATGTCTGCGGTGCCGTCCACACTGCACGGCCTCGCGGGACCCGCCGCCGCGGCGGCGCCCGCGGTCACGACTTCCGCTCCGGCGGCCCCGCAGTCGCTGGCATCGGCGCTGAACTCGCTGTTGTCCTCCGCGAGCGGGCCGTTGTCGCCGCTGTCCTACTTCGGTTCGTTCGGCGCCCCCGAACTGCTGGGAGTACAGAGCTATCTGCTGCCACAGGCGGGTGCGAACCTGTCCGACGCCATGGCCAAGGTGGGCGCGGCGCAGGCGATCGCCGCTGTAGGGGGGCCGGTTTCGCCGACCGGGGCGCTGGGTTCGGCGGTGACGGCCGGTGTGGGACGTGCCGGCTTCGTCGGGGGTCTGTCGGTGCCGCAGGGTTGGGCGATGGCTGCCCCGGCGGTCAAGCCGGTGGCCGCCGTGTTCGCCGATCCCGGCCCGCCCGGCGTCGCGGCCGCGACGGCGGGCGAAGGAAACCTGTTCGGCAACGTGGCACTGTCGAGCCTGGCCGGAAGGGCGATCGCGAATACCGGCGGCACCGCCGCCCGCTCGGCCGGCGCCGCCGGGTCCACTGTCGCCGACGAGGCCGCCGGCCCGGTCAACATCTTCGTGATTCCCGCCATTCCCCCGCAGGTCTGAGGTCCGCCAATGCTTTTCGGGTTGTTGCCGCCGGAGATCAACTCCGGTCGAATGTATTCCGGTCCGGGATCGGGGCCGATGGTGGCCGCCGCCGAGTCGTGGGACACACTGGCGGCGCAGCTGCACGCCACCGCCGCCTCCTATTCCTCGGTGATCTCCGGCCTGGCGACGGCATGGCAGGGCCCGTCGGCGGTGTCCATGGCGAGCGCGGCCGCGCCGTATGCAGCCTGGATGAGCGCCACGGCGGCCCAGGCCGAGCAGGCGGCCGCGCAGGCCCGTGGCGCCGCGGCCGCCTACGAGGCTGCGTTCGCGGCGACCGTGCCGCCGGCGGTGGTCGCGGCCAACCGCAGCGAGCTGGCGTTCCTGGTGGCCACCAACATCTTCGGGCAGAACACGGCGGCGATCGCGGCCACCGAGGCCCAGTACAGCCGGATGTGGGCGCAGGACGCCTCGGCGATGACCACCTATGCCGCCCAGTCGGCGGCCGCGTCGACGGTGACCCCGTTCTCGGCGCCCCCGGCAACCACCGCCGCCGGTGCTCTCGCCCCGGCGGCGAACTTCATCTCCAGCGCGCAAACGGAGTTGGCGTCGGCCTTCGGCGCGGTTCCCGCGGCGCTGCAGAGCCTGGGGGCCGTCGTGACCGGACCGAATCCGGCCGCAGGACTGCTCACCACTCTGCAGGAATTCGCCGGTCTGCAGACGTTGAGCTCGCTCAGCTCGTATTTCGAGGACATCGGCAAACTGGTCCTGCCGGTCAATGTCGTCTTCATCAACACCATCTTCGGCCTGGTGGCCGGGGCGCGGCACGTCCTCGATGTGGGGGCCGCTGCCGGCGGTGCAGAGTCGGCGGCGTTGGCGGCCGGTCTGGGCTCGGTGTCGCCGCTGGCGAATCTGGCGGGCGTGGGTGCCGTCTCGGCGGGCGTCGGGCAGGCCGGTCTGGTCGGCGGCGTCTCGGTTCCCCCGAGCTGGGCCACGGCCACGCCGGCGATCCGGACGGTGGCGGCGGTGTTGTCCGGTGCGGGGCTGGACGCCGTCCCGGCGGCCGCGGTCAGTGAGGGCACATTGCTGAGCGGAATGGCGTTGAGCGGCATGGCCGGGGGTGCGCTGGGGGCGGCCGCACCCACAGCGTTCGGCGGTGCGGGCGCACGACTGCGTTCCACTTCGCTCAAAGACGGCGCGTCCAAAGACGGTGAAACGCCGGCGAATCTGCAGCGGCTGGTCGCCGAAATGGCCGAGAAACCCGACGACGTCCAGCATTGGTACACCGAATCGGCGGATTTGGAGAGCCTCGTCGCCAAGCTGCGGAAGAAGCCCGGCATCCACGCGGTGCACCTCACCGACGGCGATATGAATGTGAGATTACCGCGGCCTGAATAGTGGTCGGCGGGGTGGAGAAACCTGCAGCTCGGCGCCGGACTCCGAGTCAAGGAGCAGCAAATACCCAACCGGTGCACAGCCAACCGCCAGCTTGGGCCGAAAGGATACCGGATGAATAGGATGAAGAAAACAGGCACAGAGAGGCGGTCGGTGACATCGCAACGATGAGAAGCTCTTGCGCCAGCGTCCTGGATCCAGCAGAAATCCGTTGTACTGGTGTCGTTTTCGATGACCGATCAACCGCGTCGCCGCGCCAGAAGGCAAATGTCAACGTCGGCTGGATTTTTTTCGGCGGCACCGGTTTTCCGGGGCTTTTCCGGGGCCCGAAGACTCCGATCACCTCCCTGGGTGCTGTCAGCCGGCTTGAGAATTGCTGACGCCCTGAGGACTCACTGAAACTCGAGTACTCACTGAAAGGAGGGCCACCGTGCCGAATCGACTCATCGCGTCGACTCGGGTGCTGAGCCAGTGTCTGTCCGATTCGC
The DNA here is from genome assembly GCF_057473685.1 of Mycobacterium sp. TH-M116. Taxonomy (NCBI): domain Bacteria; kingdom Bacillati; phylum Actinomycetota; class Actinomycetes; order Mycobacteriales; family Mycobacteriaceae; genus Mycobacterium; species Mycobacterium sp. TH-M116. Next base: position 3,132 of record NZ_JBYCLC010000416.1, read on the forward strand.
GGGTGGGGGAGGGCTCGCCGGTGGGGTGGGCGCTGTACACGCCGTCGTCGCACATCGTTCTTTCGACCACATGAGTGCCCGCGCGCAGAGGGCGTCGTTCGGCGGTGCGCACATGTCGAGCGCCCAGCCCTTTTTCCACACGGGGCGCAAGCCCGACCACCGCACCGGGCCCACTGCCGTGGCGCAGCGCGTGCTGATGCCGCGTCATCGCCTGCTGATAGAGATGATGACAGTGGGCTACATCGTGGTGGCCGCGCAGTGCGACGGCCGGCACTATCTGTTCTTCCCCGGCCTCGCGGCCCTCGCATACGACGTGCTGACCCGGCCCTGGGGCAGGTGGGCCAGCCAGCCGGGGCGGCTCGTGCTGACGCCTTCGGCGGGAGCGGTTGCCGGAGTGTGGATGACCCGGCAGTTTCCGTACCATTTCCTGACCGTCGTAGCCCTTGTCACCCTGTGCCTGGTGATTGTCGCCGCGCTCAGATCAACGATCGCGCCGGCTGTCGCGGCGGGCGTGCTGCCGCTGGTGCTGGGCATCAAGAGTTGGGTCTATCCCGCCTCGATAGCGGTCAGTCTCGTTGTGTTGATCGGCATATTGCTGCCCTGGCAACGGTACTGCCGACACCGGTACCACGGGGCCGGCGCCACCGTGGTCAGCGATCTCGACGACATCCTTGAGGAGCCACCTGGCGGGCACGCCTGGATTGTGCCGTTTTATCTGTTCGTGACGGTGATGGCGATCTGCGCCGCGGCTTCGGGATTGCGGCTGCTGCTGTTCCCGCCGCTGATCGTCATCGCCTATGCGATGTTCGCGCATCCGCGCACGTGTCCCTGGGCCGGGAAACCGATCGCTCTGCTGGCCGCGTGCGCGTTGATGTCGACGGGGGGCTGGATCGCCGTGAGTCTCTGGGGAAAGGGTGGTGTGGCGGCCGGAGGCGCGATGGTGTTCGGCATCGTCGTGCTGCGCGTCCTCAGGTTTCACATGCCACCGGCGCTGGCGATCGGACTGCTTCCGCTCGTCATCGGGTCTCTCAGCATCGAATTTCCCGTCGCCGTGACCATCGGGGCAGCAGCCCTGACACTCGCCTACCTGCTGCATCGGCGGCTGACCATGAGGAGTACATCGTGACCAACGCCCAACTGACCCACGTCATCATCGTCCTGCTCTTGCTGGTCGGGCTCGCCCAGCTGCTGGGGTATGTGTTCGTGAAGCTTCGCCAACCCAAGGTGGTGGGCGAAATCCTGGCCGGCATCGTTCTGGGCCCGGCCGTGCTGGGCCAGATACCGGTCATGGACCACCTCGTCACCAGCGCCACACATCAGGGCAACATCTTGACGTTCGTCTACTGGCTCGGCCTGCTGCTGCTGATGTTCGTGTCCGGTGCCGAGATGCAGCAACTGTTCGGCCGCGGGGAGCGGCGAACGGTGAGCTGGCTCGTCATCGTGGGCACCGGCATCCCGTTCCTGCTCGGCCTGAGTTTCGGGCCGCATCTCATCCGGCCCAGCCTGGCCGGGCCGCACGGAAACCGGTTGTCGCTGGTCATCATTCTCGCTGTCGGCGTCGCGGTGACCTCGGTGCCGGTGGTGTCCAAGATCTTCGCCGACCTCAACATCATGGACACCCGCTTCGCACGGCTCATCCTGGGCGTCGCCGTGCTGGAGGACATCGTGTTGTGGCTCGCCCTGGCCATCGCGACCGCGGTCGCGGCCAAGGCCGCGCTTCGGCCCGAAGAGATGGCCGTACACCTTGCGATCACGGTGACCTACTTCGTCATCGGTCTCACCTTGGCGCCGCGCGTCATCAGGCGCATCAACGCGGCCAGGTGGAACGTCCTGGTGCAGCATTCGCCGACCGGCTACGCCATCGCGATCCTGCTGGCCTATTGCGCCGTCGCCGGAGCGCTCGACGTCAACCTCGTCTTCGCCGCGTTTTTGGCGGGTTTTGCCGTCGTGCACAAGGAACGCAGAATCTTCGACGACTCGATGGAGGCGATCAGCAAGGTCTCGTTCGCCTTCTTCATCCCGGTGTACTTCGCGATCGTCGGTCTCAAGCTCGACCTGATCCGCGGGGTTTCCCTGCCCATGATCGCGATCTTCATCGTCGGCACTTGTGCGGTCAAAGTGGTCGCCGTCGCCCTGGCCGGCCGGTTCGCCGGGTTCCGGGGGCTGGACCTGATCAACCTGGCGATCACCACCAACGCCCGTGGCGGCCCGGGGATCGTGCTGGCCAGCGTCGCCTTCGACGCCGGCATCATCAGCCCGAAGTTCTACACCACCCTGGTGGTGGCGGCGGTGCTCACCTCGCAGGTGGCCGGCGCGTGGCTCGATTACGTGCTGCGCAGGGGCTGGCCGTTGCTCAAGTCCGACGTGAAATCCGACCTGAAATCCGACCTGGCCGAGACGGCGTCCCTGGAGTCCACGACGGCTTCCGGGGAGGGCAATTCCGCGGCCGATCCGCTGGGCGCCCCGCATGATTCGGAGTCGGCGCCGGCGGTGGACCGGACGCCCGCGGGCCAACCCACCCAGGCCTAGTTCGCGGCCCGGGTCGAAACTTCCCGGTTCAATGGCCGGTCAGGCCGGCCAGCAGCAGGACACTGCCCACGACGGCAAGTAGGGCGGCTACCTCGAGGCGGCGCCGAGCGCGGATCCAGCCGTGCAACGCCGCAGTCGCAGCGCGCGTCGCCCGCGGCGCCAGCAGGGAGGCCAGCAGTGGGATTTCGACGAACGCGAAGGCCACGGCGTTGAACATCAGCAACGCGCCCACCTGCGTGGTCGCGGCGGCGCCGGAGGCCAGGATGACGGCCAGCGCTGCCAGATAGTCCACCGACGGCAGTGCGATGCCCAGGCCGGCCACTCCGGCGACCCACAGTGACCGTCCGTGCAGTAGCAGGTGTGTGCGCGCGGGCAGCCGGACCGAACCGGATCGCCCGGTGGCGACCCGGACGGCCAGGACGGCGGCGGTGAGCAGAGCGAGCAGCCCGATCACCATCTGGACCCTGGGCAGGGTGAAGTAGGTCGAACCCATCAGGATGCGGCGGAAGACGAACAGGACGGCCAGGCCCACCGTCATGCCCATCGTGACACCGCCGGCCAAGAACGCGAGCAGTTGCAGCAGCGGTCGCGGCCGCTTCAACATCAGCATCGTCATCCCGACGCGGAACGGTTCGAGGCTCACGGCGACGGCCATCACCAGGACGGTGATCAGCATGGCGGGATCCGGTTATGGACGGGCAGGCCCGTTCCCGCTTGGCATTCCGTGCCGGTGTCGGGGTTCAGGATGCGCACCGTAGGCGACGACGGACGAGTGTTGCATGGGTGACAGGCTACCGGGCCGTCGGCAGAATCGAGCCGAGGGTTCGTTGCGGAAGGCCCCGAGCGGACCCAAAGTCGTTGCGATGCAGGACCGCTGGATGCTTGCGATCGACTCGGCCGCAAACTGTCTGCTTGGCGTTCCGCTGCTGGTCGCGCCGCGCCGCGCCGCTCGACGACGACCACGTGTTGGCGGGGTTCGACTGCGGTAAGGAGTCGCTGAACAGCTGGCTGGCCGAGCGCGCCCGCCGCGCCGAAAGCAGCGGAGTAGCGCACGTCTACGTATGGACCCCGCGCAGGGAACCGAAGGTCTGCGGGTATTTCGCCATCTGTCCCACCGAGGTCGTGCGCAAAGACGACGGTGTGCCGTGGTTGATGGACGGGGGCTATTCCCGCACACCTAAATATTTGATCGCCCGTCTGGCAATCGACGCAGCGGTGCGAGGTCACGGGTACGGCGAGCAGCTTATCCCTCATACAACACCCCTTGACCCGATAATCGCTTCCAACAGCATGTTTGATCAGCAGCAGACGCCAAAAGAACCCAGCAATCTGACCTTGGCGACAAGTTCTTGAACGACCCGCTAACTGAGCGAGAAGCAATTCGGACGCTGGCGCGTGTGCGTTTTGGGTTCGCTTCTCGGACGCACGTGACAGGTTTACACGTGACAGGTTTAGAGGTATCGGCAGACCTGTTCGGGGGTGCAGGTGGTGGGCTCGGGTGTTGCTGCCTGGTCGCGTAATTGGGCAATCGTGTCGCGAAGAGCGACGAGCTTGTTGATCTGCTCGTCGACGTCGGCGAGTCGGGCGTCGAGAAGGTCGCGGACGTGCTCACAGGGGGCCTGACCGCGGTCTCGAATATGCAGAACCTCACGGATCTGGGCGAGTGTGAGCCCCGCGGCCTTGCCTCGGTGGATGAAGTCGATCCTGGTGACGGTGTCGGGCGAATAGTCCCGGTAGCCGGAGGGCGTGCGGTCGGTTTCGGGGAGCAAACCCTGTTCCTCGTAGAAGCGCAGGGTCGTGCTGGTGGTGCCGACAGCGTCGGCCAACTCTCCGATCCGCACCGTCCCTAACCCTTCTTTTGATTCGCGACTTGACCTTCATCTGTACTGGAAGGTTCATTGTGGCGCTGACGAACGGATTCTCCAAGCGATTCAGGAGAGACAAATGCGACAGATTGTGCGCATCATGACTGACAAGGTCGGCGTTGTCGGCACCGTCGTGTCCACCATGGCTTGCGCCATGTGTTTCCCGGCGGTGGGCGCTATCGGGGCGGCGATCGGGCTGGGATTTCTCTCCCAGTGGGAAGAGGTATTCATGGACGTTCTGCCGCTGTTTGCCGTGCTCGTCCTGGTTGCCAACGGACTGGGGTGGTTCGCCCACCGGCAGTGGCACCGCAGCGTCCTGGGGATGATCGGTCCGATCCTCGTGCTGATCGGGTGGGTCTCGTTCATGAGCGGTGTCCTGGCTCACGGGCCGGCACGGGTGGTGCTGTACGCGGGACTGGTGGTCATGGTCGTCTTCGCGGTGTGGGACCTGGTCTCCCCAGGTAGCCGCCGCTGCGAGCCAGAAGGCTGCGAACTGCCCGCGAAACACCGATGAGGAGGGCCACGTGAAACAGACGACGGTCGATCTTGCCGTGGTCGGATCGGGTGGGGCGGCGTTTGCCGCCGCGATCCGCGCTTCGGCGCTGGGCAAGTCGGTGGCGATGATCGAGCGCGGCACGGTAGGTGGGACGTGTGTGAACACCGGCTGCGTGCCCTCCAAGGCACTGATCGCCGCCGCCGAGGCCCGCCACGTCGCCCTCGAATCCGGCCGGTTCCCCGGAATCAGCACCAGTGCCGACCCGGTGGACATGCCCGGCCTCGTCGACGGAAAACGGACCCTCGTCGAGGCGCTGCGCGCGCAGAAGTACCTCGACGTCGCCGAGGACTACGGCTGGCGGCTCCTGCACGGGCAGGCCTCGTTCGACGGCTCCCCGGACGCTCCGGTCCTGCGGGTGATGACCGAGGACGGCAACAGCAGGCTCGTCGTGGCCGCGCACTACCTGGTCGCGACCGGCTCGAGGCCCACCATCGCCACAATCGACGGACTCGACCAGGTCGACTACCTGACCTCGACCACGGCGATGGAGCTCCAGGAGGTTCCCGAGACACTGCTGGTGCTCGGCGGCGGGTATGTCGCGTTGGAACAAGCCCAGCTGTTTGCCCGGCTGGGCTGCAACGTCACCATGCTGGTCCGCTCCCGGCTGGCCTCCCGGGAGGAACCCGAGGCGTCCCAGGCCCTGCTTGAGGTGTTCGCCGACGAGGGCATCCGGGTGGTCTGCCGAGCGATCGCTGACTCGGTGACGACCGATCCGGGCACCGGGCGGGTGGTCGCGGGCGCGTCGGTGGCCGGTGGCCGGGAGGAGTTCAGCGCCCAGCGGCTGCTGGTGGCGCTGGGCCGAACCCCGGTCACCGATGGGCTCAACCTTGAGGCGGTGGGCGTCAGGACCGGGAAGGCGGGGGAGATTGCGGTCACCGATCAGCTTGCGACGTCGAACCCGCGGATCTGGGCGGCCGGGGACGTCACCGCGCAGCGCCAGTTCGTGTACGTCGCGGCCGCCCACGGCGCGATGGTTGTCGACAATGCGTTCACCGGCGCAAACCGGTCGGTCGACTACACACACCTGCCCCGGGTGACGTTCACCAGCCCCGCGCTGGGTGCGGTCGGGATGACCGAGGAACAGGCCGCCGCAGCCGGCATCCGGTGTGACTGCCGCGTGCTGCCCCTGCACTACGTGCCCCGGGCGCTGGTCAACCGCGACACCCGCGGCTTCGTCAAGGTGCTCGCCGACGCCGACACCGGACGGATCCTCGGAATCACCGCGGTCGCCAAGGACGCCGGCGAACTCGCCGCCGCCGGGGTCTACATCCTTGCGGCCGGTATGACCGTGCAGCAGGTCGCCAACAGTTGGGCCCCGTACCTGACCATGGCCGAAGCCATCAAGATCGCCTGCCAGTCCTACAGCACCGACGTCTCCAAGCTGTCCTGCTGCGCCTCCTAAACACCATCTACACCCTCTTGAGAATCGGAGGCTGCGATGACCGACTCCACCACCGACCTCATCGACCGACTGGCCACCCCGACCAGACCGGTCTGGACCCGGCGCTTTCGATCCCGCTGCTGCGGCTGCTCGCGTCCGGGAACCCCGTTGAGCTGACCACGCTCGCCACTGTCGTCGGCCGGGAAGCCCCCATTGAGTCGGCCTCTGGATGCAGTGGGTAGCCGATCCGGTTGACCGCAGGCCCGCGCGGGGTCCGCGACGTCGAGCCGGCCACCGCGGTGATGTCGCTGGCCAACCCCGACGGCATCACCGAGGTCCGCTCCTCATTCTGCAATCAGTTTCACTTCTTCACCTCGGTCGACGACGCCCGACCCCGGCTCCGGGCAACTCCCGACTGTGGACGACGCCAGCGGTGGGCGCGACCGCTACGCCAATCGCTCCAGGGCGCGAAGCCCGAGCGAAAACAGCAGCCGCGCTTCGGGATCGGCCAGCGAGACCGACAGCAGCTTCTCGATCCGTCGCACCCGGTAGCGCACGGTGTTGGGATGCACCTGCAGCACCCGCGCGGCAGCGCCGACGTCGCCAAAGCTGTCCAGGTAGACGCGCAGGGTCTCGGCCAGCACCGGGTCGCGGGCGTGCAGATCGCGTATCCGCGGATCCACCAGACGTTTCTCGGCGGCGACCACGGTGACGATCTCGTCGAGCAGGACGGTGGTGCGCGCCTCGGCCAGCGACGTGACCTGCCCGATCGACACCGGATGG
>NZ_JBYCLC010000417.1:0-9751 GCF_057473685.1 Mycobacterium sp. TH-M116
TCGTCAGAAGACCACGGCGTGCCCGACGCGGTGAGTTGCTCGCCGCGCACGGTCGCCAGCACCGAGGCGGCCTGCTCTCCGCCCATCACCGAGATGCGCGCGTTGGGCCACATCCACAAAAAGCGCGGCGAATAGGCCCGGCCGCACATCGAATAGTTTCCCGCGCCGTAGGATCCGCCGATCACGACGGTCAGCTTGGGCACCCGGGCGCAGGCCACGGCGGTGACCATCTTGGCGCCGTGCTTGGCGATCCCGCCGGCCTCGTAGTCGCGGCCGACCATGAACCCGGCGATGTTCTGCAGGAACAGCAGCGGGATGTTGCGCTTGTCGCACAGCTCGATGAAATGCGCTCCCTTCAAAGCGGATTCGCCGAACAGCACGCCGTTGTTGGCGACGATCCCGACGGGGTGGCCGTGGATGCGCGCGAAGGCGGTCACCAGCGTCTTGCCGTAGTTGGCCTTGAACTCGCCGAACTCCGACCCGTCGACCAGGCGGACGATGACCTCGTGGACGTCGTAGGGCACCCGCGGGTCGGGTGGCACGACGTCGTAGAGCTCGGTCTGCGCGTGCTCGGGCTCGACCGTGGTCCGGATCTCCCACTGGGCCGGCTCGCGCGGCCCGAAAGTGGCCGCGATGCCGCGCACGATCCGCAGCGCGTGCTCGTCGTCGTCGGCGAGATGGTCGGTGACACCGGAGACCCGCGAGTGCAGGTCACCCCCGCCGAGTTCCTCGGCCGAGACGACCTCGCCGGTGGCGGCTTTGACCAGTGGCGGCCCGCCGAGAAAAATCGTGCCCTGCTCGCGGACGATGACGGCCTCGTCGCTCATCGCCGGCACGTAGGCCCCGCCCGCGGTGCACGAGCCCAGCACCGCGGCCACCTGCGGAATTCCTTTGGCGCTCATGGTGGCCTGGTTGTAGAAGATCCGGCCGAAATGCTCGCGGTCGGGGAACACCTCGTCCTGGCGCGGCAGGAACGCCCCGCCCGAGTCGACCAGGTAGAGGCACGGCAGCCGGTTGTGCAGCGCGACCTCCTGGGCGCGCAGGTGCTTCTTGACCGTCATCGGGTAGTAGGTGCCGCCCTTGACCGTCGCGTCGTTGGCGACGATCACGCATTCGCGCCCCGACACCCGCCCGATCCCGGTGATGATCCCCGCCCCAGGGGACTCGTCGCCGTACATCCCGGTGGCCGCCAGCGGGGTCAGCTCCAGGAACGGGGTGCCCGGATCGAGCAGGCGGTCGACGCGGTCGCGGGGCAACAGCTTGCCGCGGCTGACGTGGCGTTCCCGGGCACGCTCGTTGCCGCCGAGGGCCGCCGCCGCCAGCTTGGCGTTCAGCTCCGCGACGAGCCGGCGGTGCTCTGCGGCGAACGAGGGCGCGGTCATGGTGGCGGTCACCGCGCTGGAATCACCAGGTGCGCTGGAATCACAAGGGGCGGTTGGGTCCTGGCGACGACCTCGTCGACCGACACATCGGGGGCGGTCTCGACCAGGTGCAGGCCGTCGGCGCGGACGTCGATGACCGCGAGCTCGGTGACGATGCGGTTCACGCACCCGACACCGGTCAGCGGCAGCGTGCAGCGCTCCAGGATCTTCGGGCTGCCGTCCTTGGCGGCGTGCTCCATCATCACGATCACCGTGCGGGCGCCGTGCACGAGGTCCATGGCACCGCCCATGCCCTTGACCATCTTGCCCGGAATCGTCCAGTTGGCCAGGTCGCCGGTGGCCGAGACCTGCATGGCCCCCAGCACCGCGACGTCGAGGTGTCCGCCGCGGATGATGCCGAACGAAGTCGACGAGCTGAAGAACGCCGCGCCGGGCAGCGTGGTGACCGTCTCCTTGCCCGCGTTGATCAGGTCGGGGTCGAGTTGCCCGCGTGTCGGGTAGGGGCCCACGCCGAGGATGCCGTTCTCCGAATGCAGGACCACGTGCACCCCCTCGGGCACGTGGTTGGGGATCAATGTGGGCATTCCGATGCCGAGGTTGACGTACTGGCCGTCTTCGAATTCCGCCGCCACGCGGGCAGCCATGCCGTCCCTGCTCCAGCTCATCTGACGCCGCTCTCCCCCGCAAGCGGGCGGTACCCCCACCTCATCGCTTCGCTTCGCCTGGTCGCCGGTGCGCTCATGAGCGCACCGTCTCTTTCTCGATCAGCTTGACGGGATCGGGCACGTGCACAACCCGCTGCACGAAGACGCCCGGGGTGTGCACCGCCGCGGGATCGATCTCTCCCGGCTCGACGAGATGTTCGACCTGGGCGATGGTGATCCGCCCGGCCACGGCGCAGTCGGCGTTGAAGTTGGCGGCCGATTCGCGGTACACCAGGTTGCCGTGCCGATCCCCCTTCCAGGCGTGCACCAGTGCGAAGTCGGTGCGGATGGCCCGCTCGAGAACATAGATGACACCGTCGAATTCGCGGGTCTCCTTGGGCGGCGACATCACCGCCACCTGGCCCGAGGCGTCGTAGCGCCAGGGCAGCCCCCCCGCGGCGATCTGGGTGCCGACCCCAGCCGGTGTGTAGAACGCCGGGATTCCCATCCCACCGGCGCGCAGCCGCTCGGCCAGCGTGCCCTGGGGGTTGAGCTCCACCTCGAGTTCGCCGCAGAGGAACTGGCGGGCGAACTCCTTGTTCTCGCCCACATAGGAGGCGGTGGTCCGCCGAATCCTCTTGTGCTGCAAGAGTAGGCCCAGTCCGACGCCATCGACGCCACAGTTGTTCGACACGGTCTCGAGGTCGGTGACCCCGCTGTCGACCAGCGCGGCGATCAGCGCGTCGGGAATGCCACAGACCCCGAATCCGCCGACGGCCAGCGACGACCCCTCGGCGATGTCGACGACCGCCTCCGCAGCGGTAGCCACCACTTTGTCCATGAGCGCAGAGTCTCCTCGCCGTCGGGGGTTGCGAAGATTCAGTTAATTACGATTAACTGACGGCAGAATACCACCACCCCCACCGTCCGTCCAGGCTGCGGCGGGGCCGGTCGGTGGCGGCCGTGAAGGTAATCGATCACCCGCCCGCGGATCTGGTGCCTGTGGACCTTGCCGGTCACGGTTATCGGGAACTTGTCGACCGTTCGCCATCGTCCCCGACCTGGCGATTCCGGCGTAGCATCGTTCCATGATCCCCGCGCTGATCCCCGCTCTGGTTGTCGCGCTGGGCGTTCACGTGGCACCCGCTCCGCTGAGCCCCGCCGTGCCCACTCGAACGTCTCAGACGGGGGACACCACCGCACCATGGATCTCCGGCCCCGGTCCATGCACGGCCACGCAGCCGTGCTTGACCCCGCAGTATTGCCCCGACACGGGGCGATTCGTCGTCGGGTACCAACCGTGCCCGGCGTTGGTGAACGGTCCGTATGCACCGGGGGGCTTGCAGCCCAACGAGGATTAGACCTCCGGCCGGTTTGGATACCAACCCAGACGCTCGGCGATCTTGATCGTCACCGGCTCGTGCTACGTTAGTGGCGATTAACCGGATGTTCGAGTTGTGCACGGGAGGTCCGTCGTGACGGCGTCCGCTCCGGAAAGCCAGACGGGCCATCCCGAGCCGCCGAATCGCCGCAGCCAGTTGAAGTCCGACCGGCGCCTGCAACTCTTGGCGGCCGCCGAACGGCTGTTCGCCGAACGCGGCTTCCTGGCGGTCCGGCTCGACGACATCGGCGCCGCCGCCGGTGTCAGCGGCCCGGCAATTTACCGGCACTTCCCCAACAAGGAGTCGATGCTGGTCGAACTGCTGGTGGGCATCAGCGCCCGACTGCTGGCCGGAGCCCGGGCGGTGCGGGCCCGCAACGCCGACGCGGCCGCGGCTCTCGACGGTCTCATCGACTTTCACCTCGACTTCGCATTCGAGGAACCCGACCTGATCCGCATCCAAGACCGCGACCTCGCGCACCTGCCCGAAGCGGCCGCAAAGCAGGTCCGAAAAGCGCAGCGCCAGTATGTGGAGGTCTGGGTCGGCGTGTTGCGCGAACTCAACCCCGAGCTGGCCGAAGCCGATGCCCGGCTGTCGGCCCACGCGGTGTTCGGACTGCTGAACTCGACGCCGCACGCCATGAAGTCTCCCGACAACTCGCGCAACAAACCCGGGCGCGCGGCGAGATCGCGCGCCGTCATGCGCGCCATGACCGTCGCCGCGCTCACAGCGGGAAATCGGTGCCCCTGAATCGGGTGCCCGACGGTGAGCGACCGGTCTTCGGTTCGGCCCAGGTACCCTGCAAGCCATGAGGTGGACATGAACGATCCACGTCGCCCCGAACTGTTCAGCCCCCCTCTATCGGGGTCTGAGCCCACCGATCCGCGGGGTCGCTGGTACCCTCCGCCCGTCGACCCGGCCTACGCCGACGAGGCGCCATTCGCGCCGACCTACGGCATGCCCTATGCCCCATGGGCCCCCGAGCTCGACGAGGCCGGCGCGACCGCACAGGTGCCGGTCTACTGGCAGCAACACGGCCAGCCCCCGCCGGGCGAGGCGCCGCCCGAAGGGATGGGTCCCCCGCCGCCGGACGGCCCGAAGACGCCGCGCTGGCTGTGGGTCGCCGCCGGGACGGCGGTGCTGCTGGTCGTGGGTCTGGTGGTCGCGCTGGTGCTGGTCAACGGCGCGATCCGGACCCAGACCGCCGTGCCGCCGCTGCCCCCCATGCCCGAGCCGAGCACGTGGGTCCCGACGCCGACCACGGCGCCGCCGACGCGCACCCCCCGGTCACCCCGCCCCGCACCGGTGCCGCCGCCGCTCGGGCCGGAAACCCCCTCCCACACGACAGGCCCGTCGGCCGCCATGCAGGACGTCGTCTACAACGTCACCGGCGAGGGCCGCGCCCTCAGCGTCATGTACGTCGCCGCCGGCGGCCTCATCCAAACCGAGTTCAACGTCGCGCTGCCGTGGAGCAAGCAGGTCAGTCTGGCCACGTCACCGGTCCGTCCGGCGAACGTCACGATCGTGAACTTCGGCCACGACGTCACCTGCACGGTCACCGTCGACGGGGTTCAGGTCAGCCGACGCGTCGGGATGGGCCTGACAATCTGCGATGCCAGGGGCTGAGCGACACTAAACCTGTTCGGCAAGGACGGGGTTGCCCAGCGGGGCGCGCACCGCCAGCATCCCGAGCAAGCCCGCAATCAGCACCAGGGCGATGCCCCCGAGACCGGCGCGGACGGCTCCGAAGGCGTCGACGAAAATCGAGAACAGCCAGGGCGCCAGGAACGACGCCGCCCGGCCGGTCATCGTGTACAGGCCGAACGCGACGCCCTCGCCGCCGTGCTTGGACAGGTGCAGTAGCAGCGCACGCGACGATGACAGCGACGGACCGACGAACAGGGCGAGCAGCAACCCGCACACCCAGAAGGCGTGCGCACCGGACGACGCCATCAGGGCGAGCGCCACGACGATGATCGCCGTCAGTGACCCCAGGATGACCGGCTTGGATCCGATCCGGTGGTCGACGAACCCGCCGGTCGCCGCGCCCACCGCGGCCACCACGCTGGCCGCCATGCCGAACACCAGCACGCCCGCCTGCGAGAGCCCGTAGACGTTGACGCCGAGCACGGCGCCGAAGCCGAACACCGCCGCCAACCCGTCCCGGAACAACGCGCTGGCCCCCAGGAAGTAGACCAGGTTGCGGTCGCGGCGCCATTCGGCGCTCACCTCCGCCCACAGCTTGCGATAACCGCCCAGCATGCTCGTCGGATGCGAGGCCGCCTCACCAGAGTCGGGCAGCCGGTGAGCGACGAACAGCAACGGCAGCGCCAGCACAGCGAACCAGGCCGCGGTCAGCAGCATCGCCGCCCGCACATAGAGCCCGTCATGGACCGGCACGCGCAGCAGCCCGCGCACCGGGCCGGAGCCGGAAATGAAGCCGGTATAGACCAGGAGCAGCAGTACCACGCTGCCGCTGAAGCCTGCGGCCGCACCCAGACCGGAGATGCGCCCCACGGTCTGCGGCGTCGATATCTGCCGCAGCATTGCGTTGTACGGAACGCCGGCCAGATCTCCGCACGCAGCCGTGGCCGACAGCAGCACCAACCCCGCCCAGAGATAGCTGGGGTCGTCGCGAATCAGGAACATCGCGCTGGTCGACGTCACCGCGAGACCGCTCAGGACCGTCAATGTCACTCTCCGACGATGCGGGGCTTCCACCCAGACGCCGACGAGTGGCGCCAACGCCGCGATGGTCAACCCCGAGACGGCCAGCGCTCGACCCAGCCAACTCGCCGGCGACGTACCACCGGACAACCCCGCGCCGACGCTGCCGGTCAAATAGACCGAGAAGACGAAAGTGGCCACGACGGCGTTCATGCCGAGTGAGCCGCAGTCCCATAGCGCCCATGCCGCCACCCGAGACCACAGCGGCCCGCCCGAACGCGACTCCGCTGGATTCATGTCGGCGACTTTATAGTGCATGGGCAATAGTGCATGGGCAGTCGACCCGCCGCGCCAGGCTTCGCCGCGCTGCCTGGCTACCATTGGCGCATGCCGGTACCCGCCCCCAGTCCCGACGCGCGCGCGGTCGTCACCGGATCCTCGCAGAACATCGGTGCGGCGCTGGCCACCGAACTCGCGGCGCGCGGACACAGCCTGATCATCACCGCTCGGCGCGAGGAACTGCTCGACGAACTGGCCGCGCGCCTGTCCGACAGGTACCGGGTCGCCGTCGAGGTGCGGGCGGCCGATCTGGCCGATCCCGCGGACCGGGCGAAGCTGTGCGAGGAGCTCGCCGCGCGTCCGATCTCCATCCTGTGCGCCAACGCCGGCACCGCGACCTTCGGTCCGGTCAAGGACCTCGACCCGGCCGGCGAAAAGGCCCAGGTCCAGCTGAATGCGGTGGCCGTGCACGACCTCACGCTGGCCGTGCTTCCCGGCATGGTGGCGCGCAGGGCCGGCGGCATCTTGGTCTCCGGCTCGGCGGCGGGCAACTCGCCGATCCCCTACAACGCGACGTACGCGGCCACCAAGGCGTTCGCGAACACCTTCAGCGAATCGTTGCGCGGGGAGCTGCGCGGCTCCGGTGTACATGTGACCCTGTTGGCGCCGGGCCCGGTGCGCACCGATCTGCCCGACGACGCCGAGGCCTCGCTGGTGGAAAGACTGGTTCCCGACTTCCTGTGGATCTCCACCGAGCACACAGCCCAGGCCGCGCTGGATGCATTGGAAAGCAACAAGATGCGCATCGTGCCGGGCCTGACGTCCAAAGCCATGTCAGTGGCCAGCGGGTACGCTCCCCGCGCCATCGTCGCGCCCATCGTCGGCCGCTTCTACAGGAAACTCGGCGGCGGCTAGCGAGTGTCGCGAGCGGGCCCCTCCTATCTCCCTTTGCGACGGCCGGTGCCGAACCTGGCTCTGATGAGCTCGCGGATTCCCGTGTTCACGGCGCCTTGCACGTCCGGATCGTGCCACAGTCTTTTCAGCAGGCTGGGCCGCTCCGGCTCGAAGGGTTCAGGCATCGGCGGAACCGGGTCGCCTGACGGGCTTGACGCGCTTGACGGGCTTGACGGGCTTGACGGGCTTGACGGGCTTGACGGGTAGCCGGGTCGGGCCGGCAGTGGCTGCCGCTGCACCGTGTTGCCGTACTTGGCCTGCAACGGACTGGACTTGGCTGCGGCGAGGATCGCATCGTTGCCGATCGCGGCCATCAGCGAGCGGGGCCCGCGCATGCGCGTCCACGCCACCGGCGTCGGTGCGCCCTTCTCCGACAACACGGTGACGACGGCCTCGCCGATTCCCAGCGACGTCAACGCCGACTCCAGGTCGTAGACATCGGTTTTGGGGTACGTGCGGACGGTCTTGCTGAGCGCCTGTTGGTCGTCGGGGGTGAACGCCCGCAGCGCGTGCTGGATGCGGGCGCCGAGCTGCGACAACACGTCGTTGGGCACGTCGGTGGGCAACTGGGTGCAGAAGAACACCCCGACGCCTTTGGAGCGGATCAGCTTGACGGTTTGTTCGACCTGCTCGAGGAAGGCCTTGGAGGCATCGCTGAACAGCAGGTGCGCCTCGTCGAAGAAGAAGACCAGCTTGGGCTTGTCCACGTCGCCGACCTCGTCGAGCCCGGCGAACAGCTCGGCGAGCAGCCACATCAGGAAGGTGGAGAAAATGACCGGACGCAACGATTGACCGCCGAACTCCAGCAGCGAGATGATCCCCCGACCCCGATCGTCGACGCGCAGCAGGTCGTGCGGGTCGAGCTTCGGCTCGCCGAAGAAGGTGTCACCGCCCTCGCCGGCCAGATTCACCAACGCCCGCAGGATGACGCCCGCCGTCGTCGCCGAGACCCCGCCCAGGTCTTTCAGGTCGGCCTTACCCTCGTCGCCGGCCAGGTGGCTGATCACACCGCGCAGGTCGTCCAGCGTGACGAGCGGACGGTCGGCCTGCCTGGCCCAATGGAAGATCAGCCCGAGTGTCGACTCCTGAGTAGCGTTGAGCCCCAATACTTTCGACAGCAGGACCGGGCCGAAACCGGCGACGGTCGCGCGCACCGGCACGCCGACCCCACCGGTGCCCAGCGACAAAAACTCCACCGGGAACGCCGTCGGCCCCCAGTCGTCACCGGTGTCCTTCGCGCGCGCGGCGATCTTCTCGTTGGCCTCCCCCGGGCACGACAGACCCGACAAGTCGCCCTTCACGTCGGCCATCAGCACGGCCACGCCCGCGGCGCTGAGCTGCTCGGCGATGAGTTGCAGCGTCTTGGTCTTGCCGGCGCCGGTCGCCCCCGCCACCAGGCCGTGCCTGTTGACCGTGGCCAGCGGGATGCGGATCTGCGCGGACGGATCGGCGACGCCGTCGACGACGACGCTGCCGAGCTCCAGCGCCCGGCCGTCGACCGCGTAGCCGCCGGCGATCCGCTGCGCGGCTGTCGCCGCTGATTCGGTGCTCATGTGCTGCGCCCTCTTTCCGATCGTCAGCCGCTCGGCAGACTCACCCTACTTGCCAGGGGGAGCGGGAGCGATGGCTCGCGTAACGCCTACGCTGAGCGCTGTGGTGGACGAATTGGTGTGGATCGACTGCGAGATGACCGGCCTGGACCTGCGTTCGGACAAGTTGATCGAGATCGCGGCCCTGGTCACCGACCCCGACCTGAACATCCTGGGCGAGGGAGTCGACGTCGTCATCCACGCCGAGGACGCCGCGCTGTCGTCGATGATCGACGTCGTTGCCGACATGCATGCGCGATCCGGGCTCACCGACGAGGTCAAAGCGTCCACCGTCGACCTGGCCGCCGCCGAGGCGATCGTGATGGACTACATCGGCGACCACGTCAGACAACCGAAGAGCGCGCCGCTGGCGGGTAACTCCATCGCCACCGACCGCTCCTTCATCGCCCGCGACATGCCCGCCCTGGACTCGTTCCTGCACTACCGGATGATCGACGTGAGTTCGATCAAGGAACTCTGCCGACGCTGGTACCCACGCATCTACTTCGGTCAGCCGGCCAAGGGACTGGCCCACCGGGCGCTGGCCGACATCCACGAATCCATCCGCGAGCTGCAGTACTACCGCCGGACCGCCTTCGTCTCGCCGCCAGGGCCCTCTACCAGCGAAATCGAGGCGGTAGCCGCCCGCCTTGCGAGCCAACGCGACGCAGCGCGACCAAACGATTCGGCCCCCGAGCCAACGACCGGCTAGTATCGACGTCGCCGTTCGTTGGCCCCGCCACGGGGCCGGCCCGGCAGCATGGTGAGTGTAGTTCAGTTGGTAGAGCACCAGGTTGTGATCCTGGGGGTCGCGGGTTCGAGTCCCGTCACTCACCCCGAAGCGCAGGGGCGTC
>NZ_JBYCLC010000418.1:0-3268 GCF_057473685.1 Mycobacterium sp. TH-M116
TGCCAGCCCGGCGCCGACGGCGTCGAAGGCATTGCCGAGCGCCACGGGCAGCGGCACCGACTCGTCGGCCAGCCAGTGCTCGTAGGCCGCCAGCGCGACCCCGAGCAGCGTCCAGGCCACGGTCTGGGGCAGCAGGTCGGTCGCTTTGGTGCCCAGCCGGCGGGCCACGAACCCGGCGATCACCTCCCGCCAGCCGGCGTACATCGTCATCGAATAGGCTTGCAACTCAGCGGTTTCCAGGATCACCCGCATGCGCTGGCGGTGCCGCGCGGTCTCCGATGCGTCGAAGGTGTTGAACGCCAGCAGCGCGGCCCGCAGTGTCTCGCCCAGCGGCGCCGACCGGTCGGCGTTGTCGAGCAGGTCGCGCAGCTGCGCGAGGTGGGTGTCGAAATCGCCCCAGGGGATCGCGTTCTTGGAGCTGTAGTAGCGGAACACCGTGCGGCGCGCGATGCCGGCGGCCTGAGCGACGTCGTCGACGCTGACCTCGGCGAAACCGCGCGCGGTGAACAGCTCGATGGCGACGTCGGTGATGTGGTGCGGTGTCGTCGCGCGGCGCCGGCCGACGCGGGACTGCGGCATCGTCGGACCCGCCCTTCCTTTTCGGCACCCGATGCCATATTCTGGCGTCGAGTGTGACTCAACTCATCGTTGTCAAGAACCGGCGAAAGGCAACCCCCGTGGACCACGACACCCACACAGACACCGAACTCGTCACCGAGACGCTGGTCGAAGAGGTGTCCATCGACGGGATGTGCGGGGTCTACTGACCCCGATCCGACCCGTGTTCGACCCCGATCGCGGCTGGCGGCTCCACCCGCAGGTGGCGGTTCGACCGGAGCCGTTCGGCGCGCTGCTCTATCACTTCGGCACCCGCAAGCTGTCCTTCTTGAAGAACCGGGCCGTCCTCGCGGTGGTGCGGTCGCTGGCCGACCATCCCGACGCGCGGTCCGCCTGCCGTGCCGCGGGTGTGGACGACGGCGAGCAGGAACCCTATCTGCACGCGCTGGGCGTGCTGGCCGATTCGGCGATGTTGGTACCTCAGGAGGCCCGATGACAGCTCAGACAGCCGGCGTGCCCCGGCTCATCGAGCAGTTCGAACGGGGCCTGGACGCGCCCATCTGCCTGACTTGGGAACTGACGTACGCGTGCAATCTGGCCTGCGTGCACTGCCTTTCGTCGTCGGGCAAGCGCGATCCGCGCGAGCTGTCCACGCGCCAGTGCATGGACATCATCGACGAGCTGGAACGCATGCAGGTGTTCTACGTCAACATCGGCGGCGGGGAGCCCACGGTGCGCCCGGACTTCTGGGAGTTGGTCGACTACGCCACCGCGCATCACGTCGGGGTGAAGTTCTCCACCAACGGGGTCCGGATCACCCCGGGGGTCGCCGCCCGGTTGGCGGCCAGCGACTACGTCGACGTCCAGATCTCGCTGGACGGCGCCACGGCCGAGGTCAACGACGCCGTCCGTGGCCCCGGATCGTTCGCGATGGCGGTGCGGGCGCTTCAAAACCTTGCGGAGGCGGGATTCGCCCAGAACGGGGGCGCCAAGATCTCCGTCGTCGTCACCCGGCACAACGTCGGCCAGCTCGACGAATTCGCCGCGCTGGCAAGCCGTTACGGCGCCACGCTGCGGATCACCCGGCTGCGCCCCTCGGGGCGTGGCGCCGACGTCTGGGATGAGCTGCATCCCACCGCCGCCCAGCAGGTCGCGCTCTACGACTGGCTGGTCGCCAAGGGGGAGCGGGTGCTCACCGGTGACTCGTTCTTCCATCTGTCACCGCTGGGTTCCTCCGGCGCGCTGGCGGGCCTGAACATGTGCGGGGCCGGGCGGGTGGTGTGTCTGATCGACCCGGTGGGCGACGTGTACGCCTGCCCGTTCGCCATCCACGACCGCTTCCTGGCCGGCAACGTGGCATCCGGCGGGGGATTCGACAACGTCTGGAAGAACGCCCCGCTGTTTCGCGAGCTGCGCGAGCCGCAGTCGCCGGGGGCCTGTGGCAGCTGTGGGCACTACGACAGCTGCCGGGGCGGATGCATGGCGGCCAAGTTCTTCACCGGCCTGCCGATGGACGGCCCCGACCCGGAATGCGTTCAGGGCCACGGCGAGCCGGCGCTGGCGCGCGAGCGCGACACGCCGCTGCCACGGGCCGACCACTCCCGGGGCGCCCCCGTGCCGCTCACGCTGACGGTCAGGCCGCCGGTGGCCGCGCCCCCCGCGCGCCTGTGCAACGAAAGCCCGCTGTAGTCATGGCCGAGTGGTTCGAGACGGTTGCGATCGCCCAGGAACGCGCCAAGCGCCGGCTACCGAAATCCGTTTATTCGTCGCTGATCTCGGCCAGCGAAAAGGGCATCACGGTCGCCGACAACGTCGCAGCGTTCAGCGAACTCGGTTTCGCGCCGCACGTCGTGGGCGCGCAGGAAAAACGTGATTTGTCGACGACCGTTATGGGGCAGGATATTTCGCTGCCAGTGATCATTTCGCCGACCGGCGTGCAAGCCGTCCACCCCGACGGCGAGGTCGCCGTGGCGCGGGCCGCGGCGGCGCGCGGCACCGCGATGGGGCTGTCCTCGTTCGCCAGCAAGCCGGTCGAGGAGGTCGTGGCCGCCAACGCCAAGGTGTTCTTTCAGGTGTACTGGCTCGGTGGGCGCGACGCGATCGCCGAACGGGTGGAACGGGCGCGTGCGGCCGGCGCAGCCGGCCTGATTGCCACCACGGACTGGTCGTTCTCGCACGGCCGCGACTGGGGTAGTCCCACGATTCCCGAGAAGATGAACCTGCGAACGATCCTGCGATTGTCCCCGGAGGCGATCGTCCGGCCCAAGTGGCTCTACATGTTCGGTAAGACGCTGCGGCCGCCGGAGTTGCGGGTGCCCAACCAGGGTCGCCGTGGCGAGCCCGGGCCCCCCTTCTTCGCCGCCTACGGGGAATGGATGGGCACGCCACCGCCGACCTGGGAAGACATCGCCTGGCTGCGCGAACTGTGGGGCGGACCATTCATGCTCAAGGGCGTGATGCGTGTCGACGATGCCAAAAAGGCGGTGGACGCGGGTGTTTCGGCGATCTCGGTGTCCAACCACGGCGGCAACAACCTGGACGGCACGCCGGCGTCGATCCGCGCACTGCCCGCGGTGGCGGCAGCGGTCGGCGACCAGGTCGAGGTGCTGCTCGACGGCGGCATCCGGCGCGGCAGCGACGTCGTCAAGGCTGTGGCGCTGGGTGCGCGGGCGGTGATGATCGGTCGAGCCTATCTGTGGGGTCTGGCCGC
>NZ_JBYCLC010000419.1:0-20062 GCF_057473685.1 Mycobacterium sp. TH-M116
CGCCGCCCGCCCGAGCATGGTCAGCTACGGATCACCGGGTCGTGCCGGCCGCCCCCGGCCCCGGCTGTGTCGTCGCTGCGTTCCGGACACCCGAGCCGACGGCGGTGCGGCTGGTACGCAACCAAGGCTTGCCTAAGTAAATCACGGTGCCGTACCCGGGGTCGGACGGTTGGCCCCTTCCTGTCCGTCCCTGAAGTGTAAGGCATATCACGTGCGTAACGGCAAGCCCGAGTGGCGCCCGAAGGTCGACAAGTCACGGTGAGCGTCAACGCGGTCGCGCAGGGGGACAGCGACGAAATCGGCCGGCGAATCATCGTGAATGACGTCGTCAAGCACGAAGCGGCGACCGCCGGGATGAACGCCCAGGCGTTCTGCATAGTGAAATCGGCATCGCCGCGTCGACGGACTACGCGATCTTCGTCTTCGGGCGCTGTCAGCCGGCGCGTTCACGGGGTGAGGACCGCGACAAGGCGTACTTTCCCGCTCTATTGAGCGGGCGCGACGGCGAGTTTCGAATTCACCAGAATCGTCGGCGCTGTGCCGTATTCGGACTGGGGAATGGCCGAGACGTTGAAGTCGTCGATCGCGCCGGGGCGGAACACCAGGCAGTGCGTCGAACCGCCGAACTGGAAATAGCCGAGTTCCTCACCCTTGTCCACGTGGTAACCGGGCTTGATGTTCTCGCCGATCAGTGTGGAGGACACCTCGCCGATGCCGACCGCCACCAGCGCCATCAGCCCGATGACTGGGTTGTCGGCCTCGATGAGCAGAATCGCGCGCGCCGAGACATGCGCCATGTAGGACTGCGAGTCCGGTGGATTGAGGGCGTCCCACCTCTTGGAGACGGTCTCCGAGAAGTACGTGCCCGGCTGGACGAACGCCCGCACGATCGTCCCGGCCACGGGGCTGTGCCAGTGGTGGTACTTCATCGCCGAGAGGTACGCCTGGTACACCGTTCCGCCGACGAACTGGTCGGCCGACTCGTCGTTGGCCAGCATGTCGCGCAGCGAATACGGCTGACGCTTGATCCAGAACTGGTCCCGGCGCGCAATATTCGTCGCGATGCGGTACGGCGTCGACTCGCAGGCACTGACGATCACGCTGTCGTCGCCCGGCGCGGCGACGGGCCGCTGGCCGTCCTTCAGGCGACGGGTGAAGAAGTCGTTCCAGGATTTGAAGCCCCAGTGCTCGTCGTCGGGGTCGTGGACGAACTGATCCATGCCGATCGTGCTGCAGGCCTCCCGGGACTTCCAGCCCGTCGGGGAATCGTTGAGCACGTACAGCGAATCGGGGCTGTCGAGGAACTCGCACCAGGCGCCGAGGATCTTCTTGACCATCTCGTTGATCCGCGGATCGCGGAACGCGGCGACACCCGCCGGGGTGGTCGTTGTCCAGTCGAGGACGGCGCTGAGCGGAATGATCACCGCGTCGTCGCCGAACTCCGGGGCGATCGTGAGCACCCCGTTGATCAGTCGCAGCATCTGGTCCACGTCGTGCACGTGGCGCTTGCGGTAGTTCTTCGTGCGCGGCACCTGGGCGATCATCTCGTTGACGTACATGTTCACCACAGGGTCGTGGTCGATCAGCTGTTTGAATTCTTTGAGCACCGGGTGCAGCTCGTTCTGCTCGCCCACGAGCTCGACCCGGTTGCGGTGGCCGCTGAGCCACGACTCCAGTGCATCGTGGTTCTCCGGCAACCAGCCGGCCCGGCGACGTACATCCAGGTTGACACTCACATCGACATCATCGGCGTTGACAGTCATGCCGGTGAGCCTTCCCCTGTGCGCTGCGGGTCAAACCCGTCGCCGCGGCGAAGGCCGGAAGGGGTGGACGTCGACCCGTTTCGGTGGACTCTCAGCCCCAGTCCCACACCGACATGTCGCCGCGAGGGTAGTTGTTGCACACGTCAGTGGCTTTCGCAACGACGCCTTTGTTGTTGAAGAACAGTTTCATGTGGTTGCGCCAGCCCCACCACAGCGGGTCGATCTGGTCGTAGAAGTGCTCGGAGTATTCCCTGCGCCCGGCCGGGTTCATGCCGAAGAACCAGTGCACCTTGTCCTGGGTGGCCTGCGCGTACTGCTGGTGGTTGTTGTAGTCGATCATGTAGCGCTCGTAGTACACCGGACTGGTGTCCCTGGCGGCCGCCATGTACTGCTCGGCGTCGCAGGTGGTGGCGATCATCCGGCGGGGGATCGGGAAGTCGTCCGTGGAGTCGGCGCCGGCGGTGTTCGGGAACACTGCGACGGCCAGAACCGATGCGAGGCCGACAATGACGGAAACGACGCCCGCACGCAGGCCAGAACTCAGCCGAGACATGGTTGTTACCGTAGCACTGTCGGAGGGCCGTGCGCAGGGCCCTCCGACATATTCGCCGTTTTTGTAGTCAGTCTCACTATCACTCGCCATCAGCGACGATGATGTGCGTCGGATCGGGCCGGAGCTCCGGGGGGGCCTGACTGTAATCCCCGAACGGGCCGTCGCGGCGCTCGACGGCCGCCCGCACCCCCTCCGTCTCGGCGATGCGGATGAATTCGAGCGCCTCTGGGGTGTTGCGCATCAGCCCGTCGAGGATGCCGCCCAGCATCTGGGTGGAAGCCAGGCCCATGTTCTCGTAGGCCTGGTTGACGATCAGCTTCTGCGCCTGCAACTGCGACAGCGGGATGGCGGCCAACTCGGCGGCGATCTCGGCGACGCGGGCCTCGAGGCGATCGAACGGCACCGCTTCGTTGATCAGCTCGACCTGGGCGGCCTGGGCCCCGGTCAGCGGGCGGCCCGTCAGCGAGTGCCACTTCACCCTGGCCAGGCTCAACCGGTACAGCCACATCCCGGTCAGGTAGGCCCCCCACATCCGGCTGTACGGGGTGCCGATCACCGCGTCGTTGCTGGCGATGACGATGTCGGCGCACAGCGCGTAGTCACTGGCCCCGCCGACGCACCAGCCGTGGACCTGCGCGATCACCGGTTTGGAGGCCCGCCAGATGGCCATGAACTTACTTGTGGGCCCGGTCGCGCGCGCGGTCACCATCGCGAAGTCCTTGCCCGGATCCCACGCGCCGGCCGTCGTCATCGCTTCGCCCCAGTGCTGGAAGCCCCCGCCGAAGTCGTAGCCGCCGGAAAAGGCCCGTCCCGCTCCGCGCAGGACGATGACCTTGACGCCGGGGTCGCGCTCGGCCAGGCCGATGGCGGCCTCGATCTCGTCAGGCATCGGCGGGACGATGGTGTTCAGCTGTTCGGGGCGGTTCAGCGTGATGGTGGCCACGGGGCCCGACGTGGTGTACAGCAGGGTCTCGAACCCGGGTGCCGGATTGCCAGGTTTCATAGCTCGGCAGCCTACGGATCCGGCTGGCGATTCTCCGGCGTCGAGGCGTAGATCCGGCCGCCGACCTTGAGATAGGGCGTACTGAGGTAGGCCGAGAAGACCACGATGGCCACGAAGACCGACGCCGCGAGGATGCCGTTCGGCCAGATCTTGCCCACCCCGATCGCAAAACAGATGATGCCGGTGATCGAGGTCGTCCAGTAGTACCGTCGGGCCGCCCGGCGGTGGGTGATGTAGCGGAACCGCGCCTGCGTTGCCCCGGCCGCGATGCCGATCAGGCCGGTCACCAGCAGCGTGAGTTCGACGCGTTCGACAGCTGACACGTCCACGATCCTAGGGGCGTGGCCGGGCGTGTGTGCGCACACCGGACCTGACGGGCAGCGTCCGGTGCAGGAACGAATAGCTCAGCGCCGCCTTGAACGCCAGTTGCTCGTTGTCGGCCGCCCCGGCGTGTCCGCCTTCGATGTTCTCGTAGTAGGAGACCGTGTGCCCGGCCGCCTCGAGGGCCGCCGTCATCTTGCGGGCGTGGCCGGGGTGGACGCGGTCGTCGCGCGTGGACGTGGTGATCAACACCGGCGGATAGCGCCGTGACGCCGAAATATTCTGGTAGGGCGAGTATTCGGAGATGAACTTCCAGTCGTCGGGATCGTCCGGGTCGCCGTACTCGGCCATCCACGAGGCGCCGGCCAGCAACAGGTGGTAGCGCTTCATGTCCAGCAGCGGCACATCGCAGACCAGGGCGCCGAACTTCTCCGGGTACGTGGTCAGCATGATGCCCATCAGCAGCCCGCCGTTGCTGCCCCCGCGCGCGCCGAGCTGCTCCACCGTCGTGATGCCGCGCGCCACCAGATCGGTTGCCACCGCGGCGAAGTCCTCGGCCACCTTGTGCCTGCCCTCGCGCATCGCCTGGGTATGCCAGCCGGGTCCGTACTCGCCGCCGCCGCGGATGTTCGCCAGCACGTAGGTGCCGCCGCGGCCCAGCCACAACCGGCCCAGCACGCCGTTGTAGGACGGCGTATTGGCGGTCTCGAATCCTCCGTAACCGTAGAGCAGTGTCGGGCCCGGGCCGGGGGCGCCCGCCGGTCGCACGACGAAGTACGGGACGGCGGTACCGTCCGCAGAAGTGGCGAAATGCTGTGCGATCGAAAAGTTCGCCGCGTCGAAAAATGTCGGCGCCGACTTGATCTCGTCGAGTCGCCCCGCGCCGGTGCCGCGCATCAACCGGGACGGAGTGAGGAATCCGCTGGAATCCAGGAAGAATTCGTCACCGTGTTCGTCGGCGGCGGCGATCACGGCGTTGGTGGCGGCCGGGATGCCGGCCACGGGCTCGCGCCGCCAGGTGCCCCGTGACGATCGCGAGGGCGGCGTGACGATCTCGACGCGGCTGGCCACGTCGGCCAGCGTGACGATCAGCAGGCGGTCTCGGGTCCAGGCGTAGTGATGCAGGGCGGTGTGAGCGTCGGGCTCGAACACCACGCGCAACTGCGCTGTGCCGGAGATGAATTGCTCGTAGTCGGCGGCCAGCAGCGACCCCGTGCGGTAGGTCGCCGTGCCGTGGTGCCAGTCGCTGCGCAGTTCGATCAGCAGCCACTGCCGGTGGATCGAGACGCTCGCGTCGGTCGGCGCGTCGATGCGGATCAGCTCGGAGTCGTCGGGGGAGCCGCGCAGTTCGTAGATCTCCTCGTTCCAGAAGTCGACTGCCCGCCCCAGCAGGGTGCGCTCGAAACCCGGGGTGCGGTCCACCGAGGCGGAGACGCGCACGTCGGTGGGCGCGCCCTCGAACACGGTTTCCGCGTCGGTCAGCGGTGTGCCCCGGCGCCACCGCTTGACCACCCGCGGGTAGCCCGACTCGGTGAGCGAGCCGGCGCCGAAGTCGGTGCCCACCAGTACGGTATCGGGGTCTTCCCACGCGATCTGGGACTTGGCCTGTGCCAGCTGGAATCCATCCGCGACGAATTGCCTTGTGGTCATGTCGAATTCACGGACAATAGACGCATCCGAGCCGCCGCGGGACATGCCGATCAGCGCGCGCGTGTACTCGGGCTCGATGACGCCGGCGCCCGCCCACACCCACTTCTCGTTGTCGGCTCGGCCCAATTCGTCCAAGTCGATCAGCACGTCCCACTCGGGGGAGTCGGAGCGGTAGCTGTCCAGGGTGGTGCGCCGCCACAGCCCGCGCGGGTTGGCGGCGTCGCGCCAGAAGTTGTACAGGTACTCGCCGCGGCGCACCACGTAGGGGATGCGCGAGTCGGTGTCGAGCACCTCGAGGGCCTCGGTGCGCATCCGCTCGAAGCCGGCGTCCCGCAATTCCGCCAGTGTGGTTGCGTTACGTGCGCGCACCCAGTCCAGTGCCTCGTCGCCGGTGATGTCCTCGAGCCACAGATACGGGTCGGCGCCGGCCGTGGAAGCCTCAGATGTCATGGCAGACATTGTGGCCCCGGCGGTACTGTGAGGTGTGTTACAGCGGTGAGAACGAGGAGCCGAGCAGATGACTGTTTTTGCACGTCCGGGTACGGCCGGGGCGTTGATGTCGTATGAGTCCCGGTACGGGAACTTCATCGGGGGGCAGTGGGTCGCACCGGTGGGTGGCCGGTACTTCGAGAACCCGACGCCGGTGACCGGCCAGACCTTCTGCGAAGTGGCCCGCTCCGGCGAGGCCGACATCGACAAGGCGCTCGACGCCGCGCACGCGGCGGCTCCGGCCTGGGGTAAGACCGCGCCGGCCGCCCGGGCGGGGATCCTGAACGCGATCGCCGACCGGATGGAGGAGAACAAGCTCGCGCTGGCGGTCGCCGAGGTCTGGGACAACGGCAAGCCGATCCGCGAGGCCATCAGCGCCGACATCCCGCTGGCAGCCGACCATTTCCGGTACTTCGCCGCGGCGTTGCGCGCCCAGGAGGGCTCGCTGAGCCAGATCGACTCCGACACCGTCGCCTACCACTTCCACGAGCCGCTCGGGGTGGTGGGGCAGATCATCCCGTGGAACTTCCCGATTCTGATGGCCGCCTGGAAGCTGGCGCCCGCCCTGGCGGCCGGCAATGCGGTGGTGCTCAAGCCCGCCGAGCAGACCCCGGCGTCGGTGCTGTACCTGATGTCGCTGATCGGCGACCTGCTGCCGGCGGGGGTGCTCAACGTCGTCAACGGATTCGGCGCCGAAGCCGGCAAGCCGCTGGCGTCGAGCAACCGCATCGCCAAGATCGCGTTCACGGGCGAAACCACCACCGGGCGACTGATCATGCAGTACGCCAGCCAGAACCTGATCCCGGTCACCCTCGAACTCGGCGGCAAGAGCCCCAACATCTTCTTCTCCGACGTGATGGCGGCGCACGACAACTTCTGCGACAAGGCGCTGGAAGGGTTCACCATGTTCGCCCTCAACCAGGGCGAGGTGTGCACCTGCCCGTCGCGCAGCCTGATCCAGTCCGACATCTACGACGAGTTCCTCGAGCTGGCCGCCATCCGGGCCAAGGCCGTGCGGCAGGGCGATCCGCTCGACTCCGAGACGATGCTGGGCTCCCAGGCCTCCAACGATCAGCTGGAGAAGATCCTGTCCTACATCGAGATCGGCAAAGAGGAAGGCGCGAAGGTCCTGTGCGGCGGCGAGCGCGCCGAACTCGGGGGCGACCTCTCCGGCGGTTACTACATGCAGCCGACGATCTTCTCCGGCAACAACGCGATGCGGGTCTTCCAGGAGGAGATCTTCGGCCCGGTGGTGACGGTGACGTCGTTCGACGACTACGACGACGCGATGGCGATCGCCAACGACACTCTCTACGGTCTGGGCGCGGGTGTGTGGAGCCGCGACGGGAACACCGCCTACCGGGCCGGCCGCGACATCCAGGCCGGGCGGGTGTGGGTGAACTGCTACCACGTGTATCCCCCGCACGCCGCGTTCGGCGGCTACAAGCAGTCCGGTTTCGGGCGCGAGTGCCACAAGATGGCGCTCGAGCACTACCAGCAGACCAAGAACATGCTGGTGTCCTACTCCGACAAGGCGCTCGGTTTCTTCTGATGGACTCGGGTCCCCCGGCGGGGGCCGTCATCACCGCCCCCGCTGCCGAGTTGCTCGCGCGACTGGCCGAACGCCACGGTCCGCTGATGTTCCATCAGTCCGGCGGCTGCTGCGACGGGTCGTCGCCGATGTGCTACCCGCTCGGGGACTTCCTCGTCGGCGACCGCGACGTGTTGCTCGGGGTGCTCGACGTCGGCGACGGGGTGCCCGTGTGGATCTCGGGCCCGCAGTACGAGGTGTGGAAGCACACCCAGCTGGTCATCGACGTCGTACCGGGCCGCGGTGGCGGATTCAGCCTGGAGGCCCCCGAAGGGGTGCGGTTCCTGTCCCGCGGCCGCGTCTTCACCGACGAGGAGCAGGCCCGGCTGCGCGCCGCAACCGTCGTCACCGGCGCCGCCTACGAGCGCGGGGAACGCCCGTTGGCGCGGGGCGAGGCGGTGGTCCCCGACACCGGGGCCGCCCCGGGAACGTGTCCTCCCCCCGCCCGGCAATCGCAGTAATCTCGTCACCGTGATCCCGCTTCCGCGTCCCTGGCTGCTGGCGAGCGCCATGCTGGCCGGGTGCGCGGCCGGACTGCTGGGCGCCGTCGCCTTCACCTCGGTGGCCCACGCCGGTATCCGCCCGGACGTCGCGATCGCGCTGGTGGTCGGGATTCCGACCGTGGCCGGGTTGCTGACGATCCTGTTCTCCGGTCGCCGCTGGGTCACGACGCTGGGCGCGTTCGTCCTGGGACTCGGGCCGGGATGGTTCGGTGTGCTCGTCGCGCTGCGGGTGGTCGCCGGTGGCTGAGGATCACGACCCCGAGTCGGGCCCGGGGACCGCGGCGTTCGTGCCGGACTTCTCGGACGAGGAGCACACCGGCACCCAGTCCTGGGTGCCGGATTTCTCCGACGACACCGGCTCGCAGCCGGTACCGGTGGTCACCGGCCCCGAGGCGCCCGAGGCGCCGGCGGAGCGCGAGCCGACCGGCGCACCGGTGCCGCCGGTCACTGTCCCCGGTCGCTATCTCTACCTGAAGTGGTGGAAGCTGGCGCTGGTGATCGCCGGCGTGTGGTGCGCGGCGGCGCCGGTGGGGCTGGGCCTGTTCTCGTGGTGGTACCACACGATCGACAAGTCGCTGCCGGTGTTCGTGGTCCTGATCTACGTCGTAGTCTGCGCCGTGGGCGCCGTGATGCTGGCGATGACCGAAGGGCGGCCCCTGATCTCGGCGCTGTCGGTGGCGGTGATGTCGGGGCCGTTGGCCTCTGTTGCCGCCGCCGCGCCGCTCTACGGTTTCCTCTACTGCCAGCAGACGGGCCACTGCCTGGTCGGGATCATTCCGTATTAACGGCCGGCCCGGCCGCCCACTAGGGTGGGCTCGTGACTTCTCACTATGACGTCGTCGTCCTGGGAGCGGGCCCCGGCGGATATGTCGCCGCCATTCGCGCCGCCCAGCTCGGCCTGAACACGGCTATCGTCGAACCGAAGTACTGGGGCGGGGTCTGCCTCAACGTCGGCTGCATCCCGTCCAAGGCGCTGCTGCGCAACGCCGAGCTGGCCCACATCTTCACCAAGGAGGCCACAACCTTCGGCATCGGAGGTGAGGCGACCTTCGACTACGGGATCGCCCATGACCGCAGCCGCAAGGTGGCCGAGGGCCGCGTCGCCGGCGTGCACTTCCTGATGAAGAAGAACAAGATCACCGAGATCCACGGGTACGGCAGGTTCACCGACGCCAACACCGTGTCGGTCGAGTTGAACGAGGGCGGCAATCAGGACGTCACGTTCGACAACGCGATCATCGCGACCGGCAGCAGCACCCGGCTGGTGCCGGGCACGTCGCTGTCGGCCAACGTGGTCACCTATGAGGAGCAGATCCTGTCCCGGGAGCTGCCGCAGTCGATCATCATCGCCGGAGCCGGGGCGATCGGCATGGAGTTCGGCTACGTGCTGCGCAATTACGGGGTCGACGTGACCATCGTGGAGTTCTTGCCGCGCGCGCTGCCCCACGAGGACGCCGAGGTGTCCAAGGAGATCGAGAAGCAGTTCAAGAAGCTGGGCGTCACGATCCGCACCGGCACCAAGGTCGAGTCGATCGCCGACCCCGGATCCGGTGGCTCGCAGGTCACCGTGACGGTCAGCAAGGACGGCAAGTCCGAGGAGCTCAGGGCCGCAAAGGTGTTGCAGGCCATCGGATTTGCGCCCAACGTCGAGGGCTACGGTTTGGAGAGGGCCGGCGTGGCGCTGAACGAACACCGGGGTATCGGCATCGACGAGTACATGCGCACCAGCGTGCCCCACATCTACGCCATCGGCGACGTGACCGCCTTCCTGATGCTGGCGCACGTCGCCGAGGCCATGGGGGTGGTGGCGGCCGAAACCATCGCCGGCGCCGAGACTCTGCCGCTCGGGGACTGCCGCATGTTGCCCCGCGCGACGTTCTGCCAGCCGCAGGTGGCCAGTTTCGGGCTCACCGAGGAGCAGGCCCGCGACGAGGGGTACGACGTCCAGGTCGCCAAGTTCCCGTTCACCGCGAACGGCAAGGCGCACGGTCTGGGCGACCCCAGCGGTTTCGTCAAGCTGGTCGCCGATGCCACCCACGGCGAGCTGCTGGGCGGGCACCTGATCGGCCACGACGTGTCCGAGCTGCTTCCTGAGCTGACGCTGGCGCAGAAGTGGGACCTGACGGCCCATGAGCTGGCCCGCAACGTGCACACCCACCCGACCATGTCCGAGGCGCTGCAGGAGTGCTTCCACGGCCTGACCGGTCACATGATCAACTTCTGATGGCCGCGGTGTGATGATCCGCGCTGACACCATCCTCGGTGCCGTCGGCGGCGTGGCCGCCGGTTACGTCCTGTGGCTGGTGGCTTTTTCGATCGGCAACGACACCACCACGGTGAGCCGGTGGGCTCCGATGGTGCTGCTGGCGGCCCTCGTGCTCGGCGTCGGCGCCGCGGCCTGGGGCTGGTGGCTGCGTCGGCGCCGCCGCCACGCCTGGGCGGCGTTCGCAGCCGGGCTGCCGCTACTGCCCGTGGTCCTGACCGTGGCGGTGGTGGCCGACACCTACCTGTAGCGCCTACCTGTGGCGCGGGTTGTCCAGCGGAATGCAAAGCGTGGTTATCGTCGCGGCCAGCCCGTCGTATTGGCTTGCCAACAAACAGAATTCGATCAACTGTCGCCGATCGAGGTGGCATGCCAGCTGTTCCCAGGTCGCGTCGGTCAGCATGCGGTCGCCCAGGAACTCGTCAGTGGCCCGCAACAGCGCGACCTGCCGGGCGCTCAGCGTGGCGGCGTCGTCGGAGGTCTGCGGCCAGGCGAAGATCGCGGCCTGGGTGTTTGCGTCCAGCCCCGCCGCGCGACCCATCCAGCGGTGGTGCTGTAGCTCGTACTCGCACCCGCGCACGTGCCCGACCCGCAGGATCACCACTTCGGCATCGGCCCGCGGCAGTCGCCCCCGCAGCAGGGCGCCTGAGAAGGGCATCCAGAACCACAACAGCCGCTTGTGTTGGCCCAGCGTGGTGAACAGGTGCATCTGCGGCGCCCGGACCGCTCGCGCCATCACCCTGGCCGCAACCCAGTTGACCAGCCCCAGCTCGCGCAGCTTCGTCGTCGAGGGAATGCGGCCCGGCCCCGCCGCCTCGCTCACGGCTGCTGCACCAGATAAGGGGACACGGTGCTGCGGTGCTCGTCGAGATCGAGCGCGCGCCCCAACGCCGGGAACGCCCGCTGCGGGCAGTTGTCGCGCTCGCAGACACGGCACCCCGCGCCGATCGGCGTGGCGATCTCACCCGACAAGTCGAGTCCTTCCGAGTAGACGAGCCGGTGGGCGTGGCGGAGTTCGCAGCCCAGCCCGATAGCGAAGGTCTTACCGGGCTGACCGTACCGCGCAGCGCGGCGCTCCACGGTGCGGGCCACCCACATGTAGTTGCGCCCGTCGGGCATCTGGGCGATCTGCACCAGGATCTTGCCGGGGTTGGCAAACGTCTCGTAGACGTTCCACAACGGGCAGGTGCCGCCGCTGGAGGAGAAATGAAAACCGGTGGCGGACTGGCGTTTCGACATATTGCCCGCCCTGTCCACCCGGATGAACGAGAACGGGACGCCGCGCATCGACGGCCTTTGCAGCGTCGAGAGCCGGTGCGCGATGGTCTCGTAGCTCACCGCGTAGAACGCTGACAGCCGCTCGACGTCGTAGCGAAAATTCTCGGCGACGTCGTGGAACTGGCGGTACGGCAGCACCGCGGCTGCGGCGAAGTAGTTGGCCAGCCCCAGCCGGGCCAGGGTGTGCGACTCGTCGCTGGTGAATTTACCGTCGGTGACCAGGTTGTCGATCAGGTCGCCGTACTCCAGGTAGGCCAGCTCGGCGGCCATCTTGAACACCTGTTGGCCCGAGGAGAGGTGAGTGCTGATCTCCAGCGTCTTGGTTTCCGGGTCGTAGCGGTGCAGCACGGTGTCGCCGAGGTCGATGCGACGGTTGATGTGCACTCCGTGCACCTCGGTGAGGCGGCGGTTCAGCTCGCGGGCCAGGTCGCCGTGGTGCAGCCGCATCTGGATCGTGAGGTCTTCGGCGGCGGTGTCCAGTTCGTGCAGGTAGTTCTGGCGTTGGTAGAAGTAGTCGCGCACCTCTTCGTGGGGCATGGTGATCGACCCGGTGCCGCTGCCGTCGAAGAATCGCTCCTCGGTGGCGGCGGCCAGCTGTGCAGTGGTGATCCGGTAGCGCCGGTGCAGGTTGACCACGGCGCGGGCCAGGGCGGGATGGTCGCTGACCAACTCCGCGACCTCGGTGGCGTCGACGTCGACGTCGAGGTCGCGGTCCATCGTCACCTCACGCAACTCGGCCACCAGCCGGGTGTCGTCCTGCGAGGCGAAAAAGGTCGCGTCCACCCCGAACACCTCGGTGATCCGCAGCAACACCGCTACTGTCAGCGGGCGGACGTCGTGCTCGATCTGGTTGAGGTAGCTCGGTGAGATCTCCAGCGTCTGAGCCAGCGCGGCTTGGGAGAACCCGCGTTCGTTGCGTAGCTGGCGAACGCGGGAGCCCACGAACGTCTTCGACACGCCAGCGAGCGTACCCGTCATGCGAAGGCCGGGTTCGCAGAGTTGGCAGGCGGATACGGCTTCGTCACAATTGATATTCGAGTGACGTCATTGGCATGATTCGCCTCGGGCCCGGCGTCAAGCTTGGGTGCCGACACGAGTACGGGAGCGACGCCGTGAGCCTGGATAAGAGAATGATGCCGGTCCCGGACGGCCACCCCGACGTGTTCGACCGCGAATGGCCGCTGCGGGTGGGCGACATCGACCGCACCGGCCGGCTGCGGGTGGACGCGGCCGCCCGCCACGCCCAGGACATCGGGCAGGACCAGCTGCGCGAGATGGGGTTCGAGCAGACCCATCCGCTGTGGATCGTCCGCCGCACCATGGTTGACCTGATCCGCCCGATCGAATTCCAGGACATGCTGCGCCTGCGCCGGTGGTGTTCGGGCACCTCCAACCGGTGGTGCGAGATGCGGGTGCGCATCGACGGGAAGCGCGGTGGCGGCCTGATCGAGTCCGAGGCGTTCTGGATCAACATCAACCGGGACACGCAGATGCCCTCGCGCATCGCCGACGATTTCATGGACCAGCTGCGCAAGACGACCGACGTCGACCGGCTGCGCTGGAAGGCTTATCTGCGGCCCGGTAGTCGCGAGGATGCGTTCGAGATCCACGAATTCCCGCTGCGCGTCACCGACATCGACCTGTTCGACCACATGAACAACTCGGTCTACTGGAGTGTGATCGAGGACTACCTCGCCTCGCACGCCGAACTGCTGGCCGGCCCGCTGCGGGCGACGATCGAACACGAGGCGCCGGTGGCGCTGGGGGACAAGCTCGAGATCATCTCGCACGTGCACCCGGCCGGCTCGACCGATCGGTTCGGCGCCGAGTTGGCCGACCGTGCTGTTACGACGCTCACATATGCGGTCGGCGACGAGACGAAAGCCGTCGCCGCGCTCTTCGCGCTCTGACCCGGCGCCGCACCGCGGGCGTCGCCGCCGAACAACGCGTGACCTGCGGCTTTACCGTTACGGGCGGGCGGCTTCTGAAACGGTTAAGTTTTCGAGGGGCTTCGCAAGATTTGCAAAATCGGCGGAAGTCGTAGCCGAAATTGGCAAATGAAATGGGTGGACGCCGCGCCGAAGGCTGTGCCATCGTCGGGTTAGCACATCAGCGAAGTCGGGCCCGTAGCTACGCCACCAGGCGACACCGGCCTTGGCGATCAAAGTTTGTTAAGGAGTCGAGCCCAATGTCTGTCGTTGGCACCCCGAAGAGCGCCGAGAAGATCCAGCAGGACTGGGACACCAACCCCCGCTGGACGGACGTGACCCGTACCTACACCGCCGCCGACGTCGTCGCGCTGCAGGGCACGGTGGTCGAGGAGAACACGCTGGCGCGCCGCGGCGCAGAGGTGTTGTGGGACGAGCTGCACGACCTGGAATGGATCAATGCGCTGGGCGCCCTCACCGGAAATCAGGCTGTGCAGCAGGTGCGCGCCGGGTTGAAAGCCATCTATCTGTCTGGCTGGCAGGTCGCCGGCGACGCCAACCTGTCGGGTCACACCTACCCCGACCAGAGCCTCTATCCGGCCAACTCGGTGCCGCAGGTGGTCCGCCGGATCAACAACGCGCTGCTGCGCGCCGACCAGATTGCCAAGGTTGAGGGCGACACCTCGGTGCACAACTGGCTGGCCCCGATCGTCGCCGACGGCGAGGCCGGCTTCGGTGGTGCGCTCAACGTGTTCGAGTTACAGAAGGCCATGATCGCCGCCGGTGCCGCGGGCACCCACTGGGAGGATCAGCTGGCCTCGGAGAAAAAGTGCGGCCACCTGGGCGGCAAGGTCCTGATTCCGACACAGCAGCACATCCGTACGCTGACCTCGGCGCGACTCGCCGCCGATGTGTGCGACGTCCCGACCGTCGTCATCGCCCGCACGGACGCCGAGGCGGCCACGCTGATCACCTCGGACGTCGACGAGCGCGACCGCCCGTTCATCACCGGCGAGCGCACCCGCGAGGGCTTCTACCGCACCCGCAACGGCATCGAGCCCTGCATCGCGCGGGCCAAGTCCTACGCTCCGTACGCTGACTTGATCTGGATGGAGACCGGGACCCCCGACCTCGAGGTGGCGCGGAAATTCTCCGAGTCGGTCAAGAATGAGTTTCCCGACCAGATGCTGGCCTACAACTGCTCGCCGTCGTTCAACTGGCGCAAGCACCTCGACGACAGCACCATCGCGAAGTTCCAAAAAGAGCTGGCTGCAATGGGATTCAAGTTCCAGTTCATCACGTTGGCCGGGTTCCATGCGCTGAACTACTCGATGTTCGACCTGGCCTACGGCTACGCCCGCAACCAGATGAGTGCTTACGTCGAGCTGCAGGAACGCGAGTTCGCCGCCGAGGAGCGGGGCTACACCGCGACCAAGCACCAGCGCGAGGTCGGTGCCGGTTACTTCGACCGCATCGCCACCACGGTCGACCCGAACTCCTCGACGACTGCGTTGACCGGTTCCACCGAAGAGGGCCAGTTCTGATTCCACGCCGAGCAGACGCAAAAGCACCCTGCAGCCCCGGCAAATGGGGGCCTTTGCGTCTGCTCGCCGGGAACGTGTGGGGAGAAACGTGTGAGTGACGCAGCGATCCAGCGGGTAGGTGTGGTCGGGGCCGGCCAGATGGGATCCGGTATCGCCGAGGTCTCGGTTCGTGCCGGTGTCGACGTGACGGTGTTCGAGACCACCGAGGCTTTGATCGCCGCGGGCCGTAACCGCATTGTGAAGTCGCTCGAACGCGGCGTCAGCGCGGGCAAGGTGACCGAACGGGAGCGCGACCGCGCGCTCGGCAAGCTCACCTTCACCACCGACCTGACGGACCTGGCGGACCGCCAGCTGGTCATCGAGGCCATCGTCGAGGACGAGGCCGTCAAGGCGAAGGTCTTCGCCGAACTGGACCGGGTCATCACCGACCCGGACGCGGTGCTGGCGTCCAACACCTCCAGCATCCCGATCATGAAGATCGCGGCGGCGACCACGAACCCGCAGCGCGTACTGGGCCTGCACTTCTTCAATCCCGTCCCGGTGCTGCCGCTGGTCGAGCTCGTCTGCACGCTGGTCACCGACGAAGCCGCCGCCGCCCGCACCGAGGAGTTCGCCGGGGCGGTGCTGGGCAAGCAGGTGGTGCGCTGTTCGGATCGTTCGGGTTTCGTCGTCAACGCCCTGCTGGTGCCGTATTTGCTGTCGGCGATCCGGATGGTGGAGGGCGGCTTTGCCACGGTGGAGGACGTCGACAAGGCCGTGGTTGCCGGGCTGTCGCATCCGATGGGCCCGCTGCGGTTGTCCGACCTCGTCGGCCTGGACACTCTCAAACTGATCGCGGACAAGCTGTTCGACGAATTCAAGGAGCCGCAGTACGGGCCACCGCCGTTGCTGCTGCGCATGGTGGAGGCGGGTCGGCTCGGCAAGAAATCTGGCCGGGGTTTCTACACGTACTGATCGTGTATGACAGCCTCACGCTGATCGGATACTATTCACCCGTTAGTGATCGGGAGGTTCACCAAGAGCATGACAGCGTTGCGGCCGTACTACGAAGAGTCACAATCAATCTACGATGTCTCCGATGAGTTTTTCGCGTTGTTTTTAGACCCGACCATGGGTTATACCTGCGCGTATTTCGAGCGCGACGACATGAACCTCGAAGAGGCGCAAAACGCGAAGTTCGACTTGGCGCTGGGCAAGTTGAACCTCGAACCCGGGATGACCCTGCTCGACATCGGGTGCGGCTGGGGCGGCGCGCTGCAGCGGGCGGTCGAGAAATTCGACGTCAACGTCATCGGAATCACGTTGAGCCGCAACCAGTTCGAGTACAGTAAGAAGCGGCTTGCCGGCATCCCGACGACACGTAAGACCGAGGTGCGGTTGCAGGGCTGGGAAGAATTCGACGACAAGGTCGACCGGATCGTGAGCATCGGCGCGTTCGAGGCGTTCAAAGCGGATCGCTGGCCCGCATTCTTCGAACGCGCCCACAGCATCCTGCCCGACGACGGCGGCCGGATGCTGCTGCACACGATTCTGACGTATCAATGGCAACAGATGCCCGCGCTCGGCATCACCTTGACGATGAACGACATCCGGTTCGCGCGGTTCATCGGTACCGAGATCTTCCCGGGTGGGCAGTTGCCGACGCAGGAGGACATCGTCAAGTTCTCCGAACCCGCCGGGTTCTCCTTGGAAAAAGTGCAACTTTTGCGCGAGCATTACGAGCGGACGCTCAGCATCTGGGCGGCCAACCTGGCGGCCAACAAGGACAAGGCCATCGCCATCCAGTCCCAAGAAGTCTACGACCGGTACATGAAGTACCTGACCGGGTGTGAGAATTTCTTCCGCAAAGGCATCAGCAACGTCGGGCAGTTCACTCTGGTGAAGTGACCGACGCCCCGAGGCACCGCTCGCGAGCCGTCGGGGGACCGCGCAATTACGTTTCCATGGTGAACTGGTCTACGTCGATATAGCCTTGGCGGAACAACTTGGCGCAGCCGGTCAGATACTTCATGTACCGGTCGTAGACCTTCTCCGGCTGGATCGCCAGGGCCCGGTGACGGTTGGCCGCCAAGTTCTCCGCCCACATGGTGAGGGTCCTCGCGTAATGCGGCTGTAGCGACTGGATCCGACTCACCGTGAAACCTGCGGCCGTGGCGTGTTCCTCGACGACGGGGACGGTCGGCAGCCAGCCGCCGGGAAAGATCTCGGCGAGGATGAACTGGCTGAAGTGCACGACCTCGCGGGTCAGATTCAAGCCCTTCGCCCGGGCGTCCCTGAAATTGGGACGCACGATGCTGTGCAGCAGCATCAGGCCGTCGGACGGCAGCACCTGGTGGGCCATCGTGAAGAAACGACCGTAGCGCGCCCGGCCGAAGTGCTCGAACGCACCGATCGAGACGATTCGATCGACGGGTTCGTCGAACTTCTCCCACCCTTCCAGCAACACCCGCCGGGAACGGGTGGTGTCCATGTGGTCGAAAGCATTCTGGACGTGCTGGGCCTGGTTTTCCGACAGTGTCAGACCCACCACGTTGACGTCGTACTTCTCGATGGCCCGCCGCATGGTGGCGCCCCAGCCGCAGCCGATGTCGAGCAGCGTCATACCAGGCTGGAGCTTGAGCTTGCCCAGCGACAGGTCGATCTTGGCGAGCTGGGCTTCCTCCAGCGTCATGTCGTCGCGCTCGAAGTAGGCGCAGCTGTAGGTCTGGGTGGGGTCCAGAAACAACCGAAAGAAGTCGTCGGACAGGTCGTAATGGGCTTGAACGTTCCTGAAGTGCGGCGTGAGTTGCACGGACATAACGCAATGGGCCTTTCTGCGTTCCTGAGGCGAGGCCGCTGACACATGGAGCTGCCCCATCACCCCCAACGCGTCCCCTGCATGCTAGCCGCTCGCTTGGCTCAAGTCCTTTTCTGCTGGGTAGGTCGCACGAGCTCGCGGCGGTCCCGAGGGCACCAGCGCGCATCGGCGTGGCCGGTCTTCATCCGGACATGGCCGTTTCAGTCCCCGGGCGGCGGGACGATCGGCGTGGGGTGCGGCTCCTCCCGGAACTTCTCCAGCGACCCGCCGACTTCGACGATGCCGCGTAGCGCGCTCCAACTCAGCATCGTCAGGTAGTCGACCAGTTCGTCGCTGCTCATCCGCGGGTCCGACATCCAGGAATGGGTGGCCAGCTGGACCCCGCCGACGATCAGGTACGCCCACGGCTCCACGCCGCCGGTGTCTATTCCGGCCTCGAGCATGCGGCGGCGCATCAGCACGGCGATCATGCGCGCGATGATCCGTTCGGAGTCGGCGATCACCTTGCTCTTGCTGGCCG
The DNA here is from genome assembly GCF_057473685.1 of Mycobacterium sp. TH-M116. Lineage (NCBI taxonomy): Bacteria > Bacillati > Actinomycetota > Actinomycetes > Mycobacteriales > Mycobacteriaceae > Mycobacterium > Mycobacterium sp. TH-M116. The sequence continues at coordinate 18,204 of NZ_JBYCLC010000419.1, forward strand.
AGCTGTTTGCCATGACGAACCGGTACGGCTCCGGTTCGGATGCCACCGTGTCGACGTACACCCGGATGACCTCGCGGGTCAGGTCGATGCCGTCCAGATCCGAGGAAAGGGCCGCCGCCATGTTGGGGATCAGGGTCGTCTGCGCAAAGCGCATCATCACCGCCGTCGTCAGGTCGTTCTTGTCGACGAAGTAGCGGTACAGCACGGTCTTGGATACCCCGATCTCCGCGGCGATCTCGTCCATGCTCACGAAACGGCCCTGGCGGCGGATCGCGTCGATTGTTCCGTCCACCAACTCGTTGCGACGCTCAACCTTGTGCTGGTGCCAACGACGCTTTCGGCCATCGGTCTTGACGGTCCCGGCCGGGAGGTGCTCAGCCACTGTCACGAATTCCCATTCACTAGACGCGCTCGATACTACGGGGCACCAGGCCCGTGCGGCGCAAACTCCCCGCACGTCCGCGGGGCCGCCCCGGCGGTGTTGCCAAAGCGAGCGGTAGCGGCCACGGCGCGGGAATATGCGGACGCTGATCCGGTGGTGCATGGATGATGGTGTGGTGGCTCACGGATGCTGGCGCAGTGTCGCATAGGGCCTCGGGTCGGGCCGGTACACCGGGCTCGCTGTGGGCGCGGCCGGCTGCGATCGCGCCGCCGACGGGGCCCCGGCAACCCCCTGCGTCGTTGGCCGAGTCGTTTGCCGGGGCGGATCCGGAGGCTGATGCCGAGCGGCGGGTGGGTCTTCGCCGGATGAAACTGGTGGCGCTGAGCTTCCTGGTCGGTGCCACCGGCGTGTTCCTCGCCTGCCGGTGGGTGCAGGCGCAAGGGGGTGCGGCCGCCTGGGTCGGCTACGTCAGCGCGGGCGCTGAGGCCGGCATGGTGGGCGCTCTGGCCGACTGGTTCGCCGTCACTGCGCTGTTCAAGCACCCACTGGGCATTCCCATTCCGCACACGGCGATCATCAAGCGCAAGAAGGACCAGCTCGGCGAGGGCCTGGGAACGTTCGTGCGGGAGAACTTCCTGTCGCCGTCGGTTGTCGAGGTCAAGTTGCGTGACGCGCAGGTGCCGGCCCGGCTGGGTAAGTGGCTCTCGGAGGCGCCACACGCCGAGCGGGTGGCCGGCGAGACCGCGACGGTGCTGCGGGTGCTCGTGGAGCTGCTACGCGACGACGACGTCCAGCAGGTGATCGACCGAATGATCGTGCGCCGCATCGGGGAGCCGCAATGGGGTCCCCCGGTCGGGCGGGTGCTGGGGACGCTGCTGGCCGAGAACCGGCAGGAGGCGTTGATCCAGCTGCTGGCCGACCGGGCTTTTCAGTGGTCGCTGAACGCCGGGGAGGTCATTGCGCGGGTGATCGAGCGTGATTCGCCGAGCTGGTCCCCGCGATTCGTCGATCAGATCGTCGGCGACCGCATTCACCGCGAACTGATGGATTTCACCGACAAGGTGCGCCGCAACCCCGACCATGAATTGCGCCGCTCGGGCACCCGATTTCTCTTCGAGTTCGCCGAGGACCTGCAGCACGACCCGGACACCATCGCGCGCGCCGACGCCGTCAAGGAGCAACTGATGGCGCGCGAGGAGATCGGCAAGGCCGCGGCGACCGCGTGGCGGACGCTCAAGCGGCTGGTGCTCGAAGGCGTCGACGACCCGTCCAGCACCTTGCGCTCACGCATCGCCGACACGGTCGCGCGCGTCGGCGAATCGTTGTGCGACGACGCCGACCTGCGCGACAAGGTCGACGATTGGCTCGTCAGGGCGGCGCAACACCTGGTCACGCAGTACGGGCTGGAGATCACCGCGATCATCACCGAGACGATCGAGCGCTGGAATGCCGACGAGGCCAGCCGGCGCATCGAGTT
>NZ_JBYCLC010000420.1:0-3488 GCF_057473685.1 Mycobacterium sp. TH-M116
GCTCGCCCAAGCCGGCCTGCGTGGCCGAGAGCATCGTCCGCTACATCTCCTGAGCCCCCATCTCCTGACTCCCATCCCCTGACTCTTCATCTCCTGACTCCCATCCCCTGACTCCCCATCTCCTGAATCCCGCGAGACATAAACGATTGCGGCGCTTCGCGGCGTGTCGTCGTAGAGGTTTATATGTCGCGAGGTCGATGCGCCGGCGTCGGATCAGAATTCGGCGATCGAGAGTTCCATACGTTCGGCCAGTCGGGCCTGCGCCTCGGCGCGCCGGGTGGGGATGTGCGTCGACGGGAAAGGCGTTGTCACCGGCTGGTATTCGCGTAGTGTTCGGCGGGCCACGGTCATCTTGTGCAACTCGGTCGCCCCGTCGGCGATGCCCAGCGACTCGGCGGCGACCAGCATCTTGACGAAGGGCATCTCATCGGAGACCCCGAGTGCTCCGTGCAGGTGCAGGGCCCGCTGGGCGACGTCGTGCAGCACCTGTGGCATGGCGACCTTCACCGCCGCGATGTCGCGGCGCACCTTCTGGTAGTCGTGGTGCTTGTCGATCAGCCAGGCGGTCCGCAGCACCAGCAGCCGGAACTGCTCGATCTGAATCCAACTGTCGGCGATCTTCTCCTGGGTCATCTGAAAGTCGGCGAGCCGACCGTGCCTGGTCTTGCGGGACACGGCGCGCTCGCACATCATGTCGAACGCATTGCGCGCCAACGCTATCGTGCGCATCGCGTGATGGATGCGGCCCCCACCCAGCCTGGTTTGCGCGATCATGAAGGCCTGTCCTTCACCGCCGAGCACATGATCGCCCGGTACCCGAACGTGGTTGTAGCGGACGTAGCCATGGCTGGCACGCTCGGCCGATTCGCCACCCACCCCGACGTTGCGCACGATCTCGATGCCCGGTGTCTCTGACGGGACGATGAACAGCGACATCTTGTCGTAGGTGCGAGCCTCGGGATTGGTGACGGCCATGACGATGAAGAACGACGCGTGCTTGGCGTTGGTGGAGAACCACTTCTCCCCGTTGATCACCCAGTCGTCACCGTCGCGGGTCGCGGCGGTGACGAATTGCCCGGGGTCCGAACCGCCCTCGGGTTCGGTCATCGAGTAGCAAGAGGTGATCTCGCCGTCGAGCAGTGGTTGCAGGTAGCGGGCCTTCTGCTCCTCGGTGCCGAACAGCGCCAGGATTTCGGCATTACCGGAGTCGGGCGCCTGGCAGCCGAACACCGACGGCGCCCAGCGGGAACGCCCGAGGATCTCGTTGAGCAGCGCGAGCTTGACCTGGCCGAAACCCTGGCCGCCGAGTTCTGGCCGCAGATGCGCCGCCCACAGCCCCTGGTCCTTCACCTGCTGCTGCAATGGCCGCAGGACCGCCATCGTCTCGTCGTTCTTCTTGTCGTACGGATCCAAGGGCGCCAGATCAAGTGGTTCCAGCTCGTCGACCATGAATTCCTCGACCCAGTTCAGCTTCGCCTGGTACTCGGGATCTGTTTCGAAGTCCCACATCGTGGTCACCCGTTCCCCGGCGCCGCCTTGCACCGGACTCGTCGATGAAGCGCCACCAGCTTAATCGGAGGCGCTCGCCATCGGCACGGAACTATTCGCCTGGTGCAGCTTCGGCAGGACGTCGGTGCCGTGGACCGAGACGGCTCTGACGCGGTCTCCCTGGGCAGAGTGCAGAAAAGCAATCGAGTCGACATCGAGAACTTTTTGCGGGGAGGCGATGTGATGGTCGGCCCGCGCATAGCGAACTCCGGCCCGTCAAGCTATCTGGGCCTGGGCCGCGAATCGATTCGGGTGGAAATTCTTATAAGACGCGCGTTTGAATTGCATTGAACCTCGTTATCAGTTCGCAGACTGCGACCCGAATCAATGCAACATCAAGGCGGCACATTCCCTAGGCACCAAGAACTTCACAAATCACACCGAAAACAAGTCGGCGACCACTGACAGTTGATTCGTTTACGGCAGCAGATAAGTGAGTAGTGGTAGCTGGGCATTTACACCAAGCCCGTGAGCGCATCTGTAAGGATGTTGCCGGTGGCGCCGCTCGCGCCATTGTCAGCCGAGATTGTCCTGTCGGCGCCGTTCGCGCCCGGGAATGCGAACAGGCCCTCGGCACTGCCGCCGGTCCCGCCTGTCCCGCCGTCGACGCCGGCCCCGCCATTGCCACCGATGGCAACTAGGCCGTCTGCGTTCCCGCCGTCTCCGCCGTCGACGGCGCCCGAAGTGCCGGCACCGCCGTGGCCACCGAAACTGAACACACCGCCCGCGTTGCCGCCGGATCCGCTGGCCCCGCCGTGGCCGCCGAGGCTGAACAGGCCGTACGCGTTGCCGCCGGACTCGCCAGCCCCGCCGAGGCCGCCGAGGCTGAACAGGCCGTACGCGTTGCCGCCGGCAGCGCCCGCGGCACCGGCCCCGCCCGCGGCGGTGAACAGGCCCGCCGCGTCACCGCCATCCCCGCCGACGATCCCGGCCCCGCCGTGGCCGCCGAGGCTGAACAGGCCGTACGCGTTGCCGCCGGCCCCGCCGTCACCACTACTGCCGTCGCCGCCTTGGCCGCCCACGGATATGAGTGATGCGCCGGTGCCGCCCATCCCACCGGTGACGCCGTTCCCGCCGGTGCCGCCGATGCCGAACAACAAGCCAGCACCGCCAGCCCCGCCGGTGCCGAGAGTGCTCGTGCCGCCGTTGCCGCCGTTGCCGAATAGGCCGGCGAGGCCGCCGACGCCACCGGTGCCGAGAGTGGTGCTTTCGCCGCCGTTGCCGCCGTTGCCGATGAGACCGCCGGCTCCGCCGGCCCCACCGGCGACGCCAGCGACGGTGCTTTCGCCGCCGTTGCCGCCATTGCCCCAAAGCCACCCGCCATCCCCGCCCGCGGTACCGCGCCCGTCGACCGTGATTCCGGCGGCGCCGTTGGCGATCAGCGGGCGTCCGGTCTCCTGAAGGAAGAACGCATTGATCGCCGAGAGCGGGTTGGTATTGGCGGCTTCGGTGGCGCCGTAGGTGGCGGCACCGCCGTTGAGGGCCTGCGCGAACTGCGCATGGAATGCCGCAGCCTGGGTGCCCAACGACTGGAATTGGGATCCGAACCCGGAAAACACCGAGGCGATCGCCGTCGACACCTCATCGTGGGCCGCCGCCAAAACTCCGGTCGTGGGTGCGCCTGCCGCCGCGTAGGCCGAATTGATCGTCCTGCCGAGGGCGGCCAAATCCGTAGCCGCGATGGTGATTTCTTCCGGAACTGCGATGACAAGAGACATCTCGCCCCCCTGATTACAACGTTTAATGCCCCAGTCGAACGCTAGTGCTGCGGAAGTGAGCAATCAACGGAAAGTCAGGAATTCACTCGAAGTCTTAGGTTCTTCTTAAGATTCTGCGCGGCGCGCGCGTCAGGGCTCGCTGCGCCAGCCCGCGATGCCGACCGCGATCATCCGCAGCTGTTTGACGGCGACCCGTCGGATGTCTTCGAGCGCTTCGCTGCT